>JANNWF010000476.1:0-24906 GCA_031408455.1 Pseudoxanthomonas sp.
AATGGCTACGTGCCGGTGTACACCACGGCGGTGGTCGAGCAGCCGTGGGACAGCTATTCCGCCACCGATCATCAGGTCTGGGGTGAGTTGTTTCGCCGCCAACGACAGCTGCTAGTCGGCCGCGCCTGCTCCGCATTCTTGGAAGCGCAAGCAACCATGCAAATGTCGGATGCGGCCATTCCGCGTTTCAGTGATTTGAATGGGTTGCTCAGCCAGACCACCGGCTGGCAGATCATCGGCGTACAAGGCTTGTTACCCGAGCTGGATTTCTTCGACCACCTCGCCAATCGCCGTTTTCCGGTGACGTGGTGGATCCGCCGTCCCGAGCAAATGGACTATCTGGCCGAGCCGGATCTGTTCCACGACTTGTTCGGCCACGTCCCGCTGCTGATGAACCCGGTGTTTGCCGACTACATGGCGGCGTATGGCCGTGGCGGCGTGAAAGCGCACGCG
The DNA here is from genome assembly GCA_031408455.1 of Pseudoxanthomonas sp. Taxonomy (GTDB): domain Bacteria; phylum Pseudomonadota; class Gammaproteobacteria; order Xanthomonadales; family Xanthomonadaceae; genus JANNWF01. The sequence continues at coordinate 454 of JANNWF010000476.1, forward strand.
GCCGGCCCCGAGGCCTTGATCAATCTGACCCGTTTGTATTGGTACACCGTTGAGTTCGGTTTGATCAACGAGCCCGACGGCCTACGCATTTACGGTGCCGGCATTCTGAGCAGCAAGGGTGAATCCATCCATTGCCTGGAAGCCGATGCGCCCAACCGCATCGGCTTTGATCTCACCCGCATCATGCGAACGCGTTACCGCATCGACACGTTTCAGAAGTCGTACTTCGTGATCGACGACTTCAAGCAACTGTTCGACGCCACCCGCCCAGATTTCCTACCCTACTACGCACAACTAGCCGCACAACCATCGATCCCTGCTGGCGATGTTCTGGTCAGCGACAAGGCATTTCATCCTGGCAGCGGCGAAGGCTGGCTAAACGATGGTGACGTGTGAAGAACTACGCTGACTGGCAATTACTTGGCAGTCGCAATCTCCGCAAAGGCGGAGATCGATCCCGCACTTCCAATTTCAATGACTAGCGTCCAAGTCAATGGATTCCGGCATTCGCCGGAATGACGATTGCTGGTCTTTGAGTAACCCGCTTCGGCTTCCCGCCGTACTTCCGATTCAACCAGACGCCGGCAATGATCGCGCCAACCAGCGGCCCAAACCAGGCCAGGTTCTGCTGGATCATCGGGTCGACACCGGGCAGCGCGTTACGCAAGCCGAACGCAAGAAACGCGATGTGGGTGGCGACGCCATTGCCGATCATCGCGCCGTAGTGTTCGCGCAGCCACCAATTTGGGGTGGCAGGAGCGCGGCGACGCGACCGGATCGACGTGATCAAACCCACCACGCCAATGCTGCCGAAGACGGCCAGCAGGGGCGCACCAATGGCGATGCCGACCGCCATCATCGCGATGCCGCTGACCGCAGTGATGCCAGCCAGACTCCAAAACATAGCCCCAAAGTAGCGCTTGTAATCCGCACGGTCGCGAATGGAGCGCCACGCGTTCCAACAACTGTTGGTCACCAACACCAGGATGTAAGTCAAAAAGATCGCGCCGATGGGGTTGCCGCGCGCAAGCAGCCCAAACACCAAGGGCACGCCACTGATGATGATGGCAACCATGGCCAGCAAATAGACTTGCCCTACGCGCCGATGCAGCGCGCCGCCTTTCTTCATCAACCCGTTGCACCAGAACGAAATCAGCGCCACTACACCCGCGGCAATGTGAAAGGTGGCAGCGACTTGGTAGGCGGTCATGGCGATGGCTCGTTGGAGGACGCTGCCAGTCTCCTTACTTGCTCGCGTCGGCAAAGGTGCCGACCGTCATCAAAAGTGGGTGCCGGAAGTCACCAATTGAAAGCAATGGCTTGCGGCGCGCGTGTACCGGCGCTCAAGCTGCGGCGCATGTCGACTTCGTTGCGTCAGTTGCTACTCGAATTGGTCTCACCGCTATCGCTGGCGGCGTATGCGGCGTGGCTGGCGGTATGGTTGAGTTTGACCGGTGGCGCGCCCGGCGACCCGCTGCTGGACGTCTTGCTGCAGGCGGGTGCGCTGGCATTCTTGGCCGTGTTCATCGTCACCAGCGCTTGCAGCGATCGACTCTCGCTGCGGATGTTTGCCGCCCTCGGCTTGAGCTTGGCCGGGCTCGCCCTGCTGCTGACTGCGCTGGCTCCGCAAAGCGCCGCGCCCATCCTGTTGGTGCTGGCCGCACCGATGCTCGCCGCTCGCCTCAATGGTGTATCGCTATGGATCTCGCTGGCGGCGATCAACCTCGGCTTGGCCGCCATCATGCTGGGCCTCTGGCCAGGTCAACCGCGATGGCTGCTGGTGTCGTGGACGGCGTACGTCAGCTTTCAGGTGTTCGCCGCATTGGTGATGCAATCCAGCAAGCGCGCTGAGGCGATGAGCGAGCAACTGCGCGCGGTCAATGCCGATCTGATCGCCACGCGCTCCCTGCTCGAAGCCAGCGCCCGCGACGCCGAACGCCTGCGTCTGTCGCGCGAGCTGCACGATATCGCTGGTCACGCGCTCACCGCGCTCAAACTCAATCTTGGCGTGATGGCGCGCGATTCGCGCCAACCTGACGCCGAGCGCGTCGCGCTGTGCGCCGGTTTGGCTGACGATCTGCTGCAAAACCTGCGTGGCGTGGTGAAGCAAATGCGCGCCCATGAAGGCATCGACTTGGCCTCCGCCATCGAACAATTGGCGGCACCTTTTCCCAAACCCAGCATCCATCTCGACATCGGCACCGATGCGCGAGTATTCGCGATCGAGCGCGCCGAAGCCCTATTGCGGACCGTGCAGGAAGGCCTCACCAACGCCGCCCGTCACGCCACCGCCAACCACCTCTGGCTGCGTCTGCATCGCGATGGCGAACAGGTGCGCTTGGAGATTCGTGATGATGGTCGCGGCGCGCAAGCGTTGCGCGTCGGCAATGGACTGCGCGGCATGCGCGAGCGCTTGCTTGAACTCGGTGGCGAGCTACGGATCGATCACGGCGATGAGGGCGGCTTGCGGCTAGTCGCGAGCCTTCCCATCGGGGCCGCATGAGCGTGTTGCGACTCGCCTTGGCCGACGATCAAGCGCTGGTTCGCTCCGGCTTGCGCGCGTTGCTCAGCGGCTTTCCCAATCTTGCCGTGGTGATCGAAGCGAGCGACGGCGAGGTCCTGCTGCAGGCCTTGGCCGACACGCCCGTCGACGTCATTCTCAGCGACATCCGCATGCCCGGACTGGACGGCATCGGCATGCTCAAACGTCTGCGTACCATCCCCAACACCACGCCGGTGATCCTGCTCACCACGTTTGATGAAGACGACCTCGCCTTGCGCGCCGCCGCCGCTGGCGCCCAAGGCTTCTTGCTCAAGGATGCCTCACCCGAGGACCTGCACGAGGCCATTTTGCAGGTCGCCGCCGGCGCCACTTTGCTTGCACCCGTGGCCACGGACCCGGTGCGCGCGCGCTTTGCTTATCGCGATCAAGCGCCGCCCAGCGACACTTTCAGCGAACGCGAAGTTGCCATCTTGCGGCTGCTCGCCGGCGGCTATTCCAACAAGGAAATCGCCCGCGTCGTGCATTTGTCCGAAGGCACCGTGAAGAACTACGTTAGCGAGATACTCGACAAGCTAGGCACCCGCGACCGCACCCGCGCCGTACTAAAAGCGATCACCTTGCGGATTATTTGAGTACCTGTGCCGTGCCCCACAGTTTTCGTATGTCACGATCCAAGCGCACATCACCTCGCACACCATCAAACCCCAACACGCACCACTCAGACCATGCACCCCGAACAACCCACCGCCACCGGTGCCATGCCATTACCACGGCAAACCACGCCGACCTGGGAGATCGAACTACTAATCTCCGGTGCCACCGTATTCGGCCTCATGCAACTCCCCGCCATGGTGAAAAGCGGCCTAGTCATCGTCATCAATCGCACCGCGCCGGATATCGCCAGCTTGCTGGTACCGCTGTGGATCTACCTTCAATCGGCGCTGATGATCTTGATCGGCACCTTCGTTTTTCACCTGTGCCTGCGGGCGTATTGGGTGGCCTTGGTCGGGCTTAACTCGGTGAGCCCCGGCGGCGTCAATTGGGCATCGTTCAAGAAAGCCGGACCGTATCAGCTAGAGACCAGTCGTCGTGGTCGCGAAGACATCCCCGCGATCATTGAGGCCGCCGACAACCGCGCCAGCCGCTTGTTCGGCGTCGGCGTCGGCTTGGCGATGGCGCTATTTGTACCGATGGTGTTGGTATCCATAGCCATTGGCGTGGCCTTGCTGCTTCGCCTGCTGCCAAGCACCGGCGAACTTCCCGAGATGATCGCCTTCATCGGCCTGTTCGCGGTGTCGTTTCTGCCGTGGGTGATTGCGATCTCATTGGACCAAAAATATGGCGCGCGCTGGTCACCCACCTCGCGCGGCGGTCGCATCCTGCGTGGCTTGCTCGGCTTCTACGCGCGGATTGGTTTTGGCCGCGCCAGCAACTTGCCGATGGCGCTCTACACCACCCACACCAGCGGCCATCGCGGCAACGTCATCATCACCATTGCCAGCACCGTCATCTTGCTCGCGGTATCCACCCAGATCATCAGCCACATCAGCGACTGGTCGCCCAGCGATATTGAGGGCTTGCCCGAATTCGCGCCCGACGCCCATGACGTGATCTTCCCGCGCCACTACGCCAGCCTGCGCGCGCGTGAGCCCAGCATGCGGCCCGTGCCCTACATCCCGCAGCCGCAGGTGCGCGGTGATTACCTCAAGCTATTCGTGCCCTACCGCGTCGCCGCGCACAACCGCGCGCTGGCCAAACACTGCCCACCACCAAGCGAATCGCAACGCCCCGCCCGCGCCGCCCTTGACTGCTTCGCCATGCTGCACGACGTCCGCATCGACAATATCCAAGTACCCAACTTGCACTTCGATGCCTCCGAGGACCCCGTCAGCAGCCTACGCGGGATGCTCGCCATGATCCCCGTCCACACCCTCGCCCCCGGCCGCCACGAACTCACCCTGCTGCCGATGCCACGCGAATCCGACCCACCACGTGATGCAAACAGCCCCGAGCCCGTCGACCCACTTAAGCCGTATCGGATTCCATTTTGGCTGTGAGGTAGGTGAAAACCAGTGGGTCCCGTCTCGCTAAACGAGCCGAACTCTTCCAATCAATCTCTGACTTGCAAAGGCAGCAGTCGCAGACGCGTTCGGTGGGTGTCGATAGTGAGGAGCGCACCGTCCTCCAGCGCTGAAGCCATCTGCCGCAATGCAATGATGACCTTCTCGCCAATCACTTCCGAGCTGACATCATCGGCGCGAATCTGCACCACACTGAGTTTCTCGCCGCCGGTGGCAGCGAGGATCGTGCCGAAATCCAAATCGTGAGTGAGGACTACATGGTTGTTGGCGTTTGCATAGGCCATGATTTCCGAGTCTGGCGCGCTCCAAGCTCCCAGCTTTGACCAGTGAACCGCCTCGATCCCTGCACTGGCCAATGCCTCAATCCAGCGTGGAGACAAGTTCATGTCGACTAGCAATTTCACGCGCTTGCCAACATGACCTCGCGCTCGTCCGCGCGCCAAGCAGCGTAGCGAAGCGCCTGCATGATGTCGTCCCGCTCCAAGTACGGAAAGTCCTTCAAGACTGCATCGACGCTGTGCCGTGCGCCAATCTGGCCAACCACCATGCCCACCGTAATGCGCATTCCGCGAATGCACGCCTTGCCACCCATGACCCCGGGTTGCTGGGTGATGCGGTCGAGTTGATTCATGGATCTGCTCCTTGTCGAAAGTAGCGTGCTGCGGTGTGGGGGCGCCGACTGCAAACTCAGCGACCGAACAACGTGAGCAACGACGCCGTGCTGGCCGCATTGCTGGGTGCTGCCGACCGACTACAAGAGGCGCTGGACGATCCATCCAAAGGCGGCGGCGTCATCGAGTAAGCGAAGCCGAAACCCGCGCCGAACACATCGACCCCGCCCTGAAAGCGGCCGGTCGGGGCGTGGTCGAAGCGAGTCGCATCCCGCGCGAGCACGGCATCGCGTTGGGCCGGTTGCAGAGCAGCGGTGGCGCGCGCGCGCGCTTGTTGGCCGCTGGCAAGGCGTCGCTCAACCCTCGACAATCCCCCAACGCCGCGACTGCTCCGTCGAAAGCGAGGTCCGCACTCGCCTCCACTCACTCAATCCAAACCCATGCCCACCCCCGACTTCATCGCCGTCTACCCCAACGCCCTCAGCAGCGACGCCTGCGCGGCCCTGATCCAGCGTTTCGAGGCCAGCGGGCAGTCCGTTCCGGGCGTGGTTGGCGGCGGGGTGATGCCGGAGTTGAAGGACAGTCGGGACATCACGATCAATGTGGTGGCGGGGTGGGAGGATGCGGTGGGTCAGCTCAATCTGGCGGTGTTTGCGCGGCTGTTGGAGTACGTGCGGGCGTATCCGTATGCCGTGATCGCGCCGCTGATGTTGGAGCATCAGCCGGCGGGCAGTTCGGAGCGGCGGCGGTTGCGGGAGAGTGACGTGGCGCAGATGGACGATGCGGCGTTGGGGCAGGTGTTGATGGCGGTGCTTAGGCCGGGACCGATCAACCTGCAGCGCTACACGGCCAATCAGGGCGGCTATCCGTATTGGCATTGCGAGTTGTATCCGAAGGATCCCAACTGCGAGCCGCTGCATCGGCATTTGTTGTGGACGATTTACCTCAATGACGACTTTGCCGAAGGTGAGACGGAGTTTCTTTATCAGGGTCGCAAGATCGTGCCGCGCACGGGGAGTTTGTTGATCGCGCCGACGGCGTTCACGCACACGCATCGCGGCAACATGCCCAAGGGCGGCGACAAGTACATCGCGACCAGTTGGGCGCTGTTTCAGCGGGCTGAGGTGTTGTTCGGGGGGTGACGGCACCAAGAGCAGCCGCGCGGGAGCGCGGCCCTCCAAGAGCGCGGCGGTCAAGTAACGGGAGGCTGCCTATACTCGGGTGATGAGCATCGGCGCAGCAGCGAACCCTTCATGACTTTGCCAAGCCTGCCGGAGCCTTGGGGCTTGCTGATTTGGATCGCCTGGCTGCTTTATATCCTCGCGCTGAGCGTGTGGATCGTGTTGCAAAAGCGGCCACCGCTGTCGACTCTGGCTTGGATCCTGTCGCTGGCGGCGTTGCCGGTGTTGGGGTTCGTGATCTATTTCTATCTGGGCCCGCAGAAGATCAAGCGACAGCGCATGCGCCGGCAACGCATGCGTACGTTGCAGAGCGCGCACGCGCCTCACAGCGAGGCTGACCCACAGTCGGACCTGCCGCGGCGCAAGCAAACGCTGGGACGACTGCTGCGTGCGACCACGGGTATGCCGGTGTCGACGGCGACCGCGGTTGAACTGCTGATTGGCGGTGAGGCGACGTTTGCGGCCTTGCTGGTTGCCATTGCGGCCGCGCAGAAGCACGTGCACGTGGCGTATTACACGTTTGACCCGGATCGGGTCGGCACGCCGATGCTGGAAGCTCTGACGGCGGCCGCTCAACGTGGCGTCAGGGTGCGTTTGCTGGTGGATTCGGTAGGCTCGCCAAAACTGCGTCGGCGCCACCATCGCGCCCTGCGCAAGGCCGGTGGCGAGGTGGCGGTGTTTCATCCATTTCGGTTGGCGACATTAAAGCCACTGCTCAATCTGCGCCTGCATCGCAAGATCGTGGTCGTCGACGGTATCAGGGGATTTACCGGCGGCGTCAATATCACCGAAGACGAGCACGAAGGACTGAATCCGCACGCCTTCCATGATCTGCATTTGCGCATCGATGGGCAGGTGGTGGGTTGGTTGCAGACGCTGTTTGCGGAAGATTGGACCTATGCCAGCAAGCGCCCGCTCGCCGATAGCGAGCTGTATCCCTCGCTACCGGCGGGTGCCATCGCGGCGCAAATTGTGGGCAGCGGGCCGGAAGGTTTGTGGGAGCCGATTCATCGTCTGCACTTGCAAGCGATTGCCGATGCGCGCGGACGTGTGTGGTTGGCAACGCCCTACTTCGTGCCGGGTGAAGCCGCGCTGTTTGCGCTATCGAATGCGGCCTTGCGCGGCGTGGATGTGCGGGTGATGGTGCCGCGGCGCAGCGATTCGGCGGTGGTGACGTTTGCCGCGCGCTCGTACTTCGATGAGTTGATGGAAGCCGGCGTGCGCGTTTACGAGTATCAGCCGCGCATGCTGCACAGCAAGACCTTATTGGTCGATGAAGATTGCGCGGTGATTGGCAGTGCCAATTTCGACCAGCGCAGTTTTCGTTTGAACTTCGAGGTCTGCGCGGCGCTCTACGATGCGGACATTGCCAGCCAGCTCAGTGATGAGTTCGAACGTGGTTTCAGCCGCGCCAAACGGGTGGCGAGGCCCCGCTCGGTCGATCCGCTGCGCCGCCTGGCGGAAGCCTTTGCCCGACTGCTCTCGCCGCTGCTGTAGCGTCGGCTAGACTGCGGTCGCTTGCCCTTGTCAGGAGACACCCATGCCTTGGCTTTTTTTCGCTCTAGCCTTGGGCGCGATTTTGATCGCGTTCAAAACCTTCTCGATTGGTGTGGCGGCTGTTTGCCTATTGGCGGCGTTGGGTTTGAGTATTGCGGGCGCGCTCAACTTGGCCTCGGCCCGCATTTCCAACCAATCGCAGAATCCCGCGCGCATGTTGGATGCAAAAGCGCTTGAGGCGATTCGCAAGCGAGCGGCCGCCGACAAAGCGGCAGCAGAAGCTGCGATGACCGATGCGAGTGATGCGGACGCAGCGAGTTCGACGCAGATGGCAGGCGCGGAACCGAATCCGCGCTGAGTTAGCAAAGATAGCGGCGATTTTGGGCGACCGCTCTTTGCTAGTCCGGATGCAGCGAAGTGGAATCCGGGAGGATTCCGCCGATGTGCACCGGATTCCGCTTCGCTGCATCCAGGCTACATTTGCGGTCGCTTGGGCCACGGTGCATTAGTCAACGGCTGAAGCGCTATGCGGGTGCCGGGTTGCGCAGATTGGCGAACATGCGCAGCGACCATGGTCGCTTGGCCAGAACCAAGCTGATACCCACTCGCGCGCTGGCCGGCAGGGCGGCGTCTTGCGCCATCAGGCGATCAAATTCTTCGGCCGCTTCTTCCATCCGGCGATCAATCAAGGCTGCCGACTGCGGGGCGAGCATGCCACTCAGCAGTAACAATCGGTCCTCGGGACCGGCGAAAGCGGAACGAAAGTACTCCGGCAACAACTGCCGCTGAAAGTACTGTTGCATCGGTCCTTCTTGGCGCCAACGAAAGTTGCGCGCAGTGAGTGGCCGTGTGCGATTGCCGGGCAGCAATTCGATGATGCCGAGCCGATCCAAGCGCGCCAGCAGCACCGTCCACTCGGCGACGCTCCAGCGGTATCGCGCCAGCACTTCGGCCTGCTGCCAACGATTGAGTACCAGATACAGCGCTAACAACAGGTTGGGATCGGCCACCAAGGCTTGTTCCTGCTGAATATCGAGCTCGGCCAGCGGATCGCGCTTGCGTTGGGCCTCTGTACTCAGCTCGCTCAAGCCAATATCAAGTACGCGGCAAATGGAGTCCAAACGCTGCAAGGTGATCGCTTGCCGAGAGAACATCCGCTTGACCGTCGCTTCGCTGATGCCAAGTCGACGGGCCAGCTCGGCGTAGGTCACACCATTGGCCTTGAGCAGGCGCTTGAGCGCGCCAATCAGTTCGGTAGCAAGCGCCATGGGTCTAGGTATTCGATACTTTGTGGAGTGCTCCACTGTACTTCGTCGATGTTTGTTGCGGTAAGGAGGCTTGCAAATCAAGGTCACCTCCACCTGAGGAGAGAGACCATGCGGCAACCGACCCAACACGCTTTTGTGGCCGTAGTGATGGGCCTGCTATTGATGCATTCGGCGCTGGCCCAAGACGGCACCAGTGAGGCCTCCGAGGTCAGTTTGCAGGCCTCGGTAGCGGTGCCTGTGGCGACGCTCGAAATGCTCGCCGCTGGCGGTCATTTCAGCGTCACTGCACTGCGACCTGTCGGCCAATCGGTTGAGCTGGTTCTTCAATCTGCTGTCGAAGGCAGCGCCGTTGCGCTGACTCTTTCCGTCGACAGCGTCGCGATCGCCGCCATCAACGTGGGAAGTATCATCGCCGTCAGTGCGGTGACTGCAGGCTTCATCTTGAGTGTGGGCAGCGAAATGATCGCCTTCGTCCCCTGTGCAGCGGCTGCGGCGTTGACCCATCACCACGTGCTACTGCCATGAACGCCCGCCTTCTGACGTGCTTGGCGGTGCTGTTACTGCTTGCAGGTCCGGCGTTCGCGGGCACCACCTGCACGCAGCGCGCGGTGAATCCCATGGATCAGGCGCGCGCTGCCGAAGCGGCTTTGACGGTGCGCGATCTGCTGGAGCAGTCGGCGCCACCCGTTGCCTTGGTTGCGCGGATCGGCACCGATCTGTCTTCGCAGGGTTTGGTCTACAGCCACGTTGGCTTTGCAATGCGCGACCATGCGGCGGGTCGGTGGACGGTGGTCCACCTGCTGAACGCCTGCGGCAGTGATCGCTCGGGCCTGTTTGCCCAAGGCTTGGTCAACTTTTTCGCCGACGATCTGCTGCGTCATGACGCGCGGGTCGTGCTGCTCGCTCCACGCACCGCGGCGCAGGTCGCCACTCTGCTCAATTCGCGCAGAGTTCACGCCCTGCACCAGCCCCGTTATAGCGTCATTGCGCGGCCCGATAGTCAGCGATTCCAGAACTCTACCTCATGGGTGCTGGAGATCATCGCCGCGGCACAGTTGTCGCCATCGCTGGCGCGCGAGCAGATACAGACGGTGCTGAATGGGCAAGGATTCGAGCCAGACGAGATCGCGATTCCCTATGCCAAGCGCTTGCTTGGCGGTCTATTCGCCGCCAATGCCGCTTTCAGCGACCATTCGGCGGCAACTCGTCTGGGCGGTCGCTACCCCGTAGTAACAGTGCGGGCGATCTTGCGGCATCTGCAGGGGCTTGAATTCATTTCCCAAGAATGGGAACGGCGACAGGGCGTCTGGACGACAGACGTTGGCCCTGCATAGCGCCATCCGTGTCTAGGGTTTCGGCTGCGCGCGTGCCCACGCAGCAAGCAGCTGCGCTTCACGCTCGCGAGTCATGCCGACGCGTGATTCGGCTTGGCGCTCGGCGGGAAGGGTTGCGAACCACTGCATTAAGTCACTGACGGTTTGCGCCAACGGTCGAAAACTCAGGCCAGCATCGAGCGCGCGCTGGATGCTGACCGCGGCAAAGCCGGCTGTCTCGCCCTCGGCAGGCAGCCAGATCGGAAGATCGCCACCGAAACTCACGTTCTGATCGCGCAGGAACTGGGTGGGCACGAGGTGCAGTTGGATGGGTCCACCCAGCGTCGCGTGGATCCCATGCACCATTGCGGCGGTGGAGAGCGAGAAGTCTGGGCCGGTCGCGTTGAAGGTGCCGGTCTGCTTTGCCTCCGCCATACGGATGGTCCATTCCGCCAAGTCGCGTGCATCAATGAACTGCACCGGATCGTGACCGTCTCCTGGCACCAACATGTCGCCGCCAGCGGCTACTCGCCTTGGCCAGTAGGTGAAACGGTCGCTCTGGTCGCGTGGGCCGACGATGAAACCGGGGCGAATGATGGTGGTGATGCCGGCAAACTGCCGCTCGGCCTCGGCTTCGCTGGCGGCTTTGAGCGGCCCGTATAGATTCTCGACATCGGCCATCAGCGTTTTAGTGGTCTCCGCGAACGCGTCCTCGCCCGTGTAACGGGCTAATGCCGCAGTTTCGTCGAGGCCCGGTGTATTCAGCGAGGCGTACACCGAAATGGTCGAGATGAAGATGTAGTGGTCGACGTTGCCCGCCAACACTTTTCCGGCGTCGCGCACCCACGCGGGCACGCTGGTGGGATTGTCGATGCAGACGTCCCACTTTCTGCCTTCCAAGGTTTGCAGGTCGCCGCTGTCGCGATCGCCGAGCAACTCCTCGACATCGGCTGACCACTCCGGAGCGGGGCGCTTGCCGCGGTTGAAGAGGGTGATCTGATGTCCGCGGGCGAGGGCGTATTCGACTTGGAAAGGGCCAGTGAACCCGGTACCGCCGAGGATCAAGATTCGCAGCGGCTTGCTGGCCCGGCCGACTCCGACGGTCACCAATGCTGGGTCAGCAAGGCCAGCCAATAGTGGCACCGAGGCACCGATGGCGGCCAACTTGAGCAGGTCGCGTCGCGTGGTCTGCATTGCGTTTTCCTTGGTGGCGATGCGCGCGGCGATCAGCGACTTGCTGACCCACTTGACCAGCGTATCGCGCTACCGCTGGGCGAGGATCGGCCACAGGTCATGGCGCTGTTGCACGGCAGATGGCGATTGGCCTTGGTCGCCGCTTACTGCGACCGTGTCGACCGTCAGTCGTCGACTTCGACCTTGTTTCTACCGCTGTTCTTCGCGCGGTAAAGGGCGGCGTCAGCGCGTTGCACGATCGCCGTAGGACCGCTGCCGCCTTCCCGCGGTATCTCTGCTGCAACACCTAAGCTGATGGTGGTACCGGTCAGCGTTTGCTCGACATCGAGCCGAATGGCTTCGGCGCGCTCGGCGGCTGCAGCACAGGTGACACCTGGCAGCACCATTACAAATTCTTCGCCGCCAAAACGTGCCAACAGTTCGCGCACCGGGCGCGCGTGTCTCCGCAGCACGACGGCGACCTGCACCAGATGCTGGTCACCCGCCAAATGGCCGTGGTGGTCGTTGAATCGCTTGAAGTGATCGACGTCGATCATGACCACTGCCAGTGGCTGTCCCAACTCGCGACACCTATCCCACTCGCGCTTCAAGGCTTGCTCCAAGGCTCGCCGATTCGCGATGCCGGTCAGCTCGTCTTCGGTGGCCAACTCGGCCAGTTTGGCGTTGGCGGTTTCGAGCTCAGCGGTGCGTTCGGTGATTCGCATTTCCAGCGCTTGATTGATTTGCACATAACGACGGTCACGCCAACGCAGTCCTAAAATCGCCAACGCGATGAGTCCAATAATGGCGAGCAGGGCCGCGCCAAGCTGGGCTAACGGCTGCTGCCACCATTGCGGTTGCACTTCGAAGCGATAGAACAGCGATTTGGCAACGCGGCCACTTGGCGTGCGGCCTTCCACTTCAAGCTGATACTTGCCGGGCCCGGGCACGCGCAGATTCAACGCCGGCGACACCACCGGACCCCAGGCACTGAACTCGTCAAACATGCCGTGTATGCGCAGCCTGAATTGCGCCGCCGGTTCGGTAGTGGGAAGGCTGAAGTCGAATTGGGCAACCGCGCCGGCTGGAAAGGTAGCCGCGCCCTGCGATGTGCTGAGCGGTTGACCTAGCGTCTCACCGTCGCCGACACGAAGCGTAATGCTGCGCATGCGCACGGCAAGCGCCGGCAAGGCGGGCTCGGGTTGGCTCGGATCGTACTGCAGCACTCCATCCCAGGAACCAAGCCGAACCAGCCCATCCTCATCCAGTCGAAGGTTGTAGTAGCCGCCTGACAGGGCGCTGCCGCTAAGCATGGGCAACCACTCATCGCTTGCCACAGCTCGATACAGCAAACGGCTGTTGCTGTAGGCGAAGGCACCGACCGCGGTCTCGCTAATGCTCATCTCGGCGGGATCCGCAAACAGGCTAAATGGCAGCTTGCTTACGTCTTCGAAGCGGCCTTCATTGAACTGCTGAACCCGCTTGCCCGAGATCACGTAGATCTGCTCGTCCAAAGCGACGACGTAGCTTCCAAAATCGGGATCTAGCTGAAGCCCTTCGGCGACTCCAAAGGTTTGCCGCTGAAGCACGCTGCCATCGGCATCAATTTGGAGTCGCAAGGGTCCACCACGCGAATCACCCAACCACAACCAGCCGTCGGTCGCCTCGTGGATTCCAGCAATGGATAGCTCACCGAGTGGAATGCCACCAAGGTGCTGCCAGCGACCATCTCGTGTCTCGATGATGTCGAGGGTACCTGTGGCCGGCGCATACACACGTCGGGGAAACTGTCGCGAGCGCAACAGGGTGCTGGGTGCATCGCTTTCTATCAGGGGCAAAGGCGCAATGGCGGGGTCGGTCATCACCAAAACGCTGACACGATCGGCAATGAGCAGTCCCGCCGGGTCAGCTTCCAAGGCGCTGGCTTCAAGCGTGGTGGTGACTGCCGGTTGCAACCTCCCAGTTCCGTCGGTCGGCCGCGCACGAAGCACCCCAACCGAGGTGGCCAGGTAAAGATCGCCCCGATAGTGAGCGGTATCATAGGCCTGACCAATCAGCCCGAGTTCAGCCGTATACACGCTCCAAGGTGAGGGAAACCGGAGGCGCAGAAGATCGCCCTCGGTTGCCGCCCATAGGCCGCCTTCGGCGTCGAGGCTGAGCTCGAAGATGGTGTTGGGCGAAATGCTATGCGCGGTAAGAAGTTTCAGCTCAGACGAGTAATGAAGTAACTCTCCAGTGTAAGTGCCGAAGGCAAAGCTGCCGTCTCTGAGCTTGATCCCCGCATAGGGCGGGTAATCGGCAAAGCGGTGGCCATCGGTGTTGGGCAACAACCTCAGGCCTTGCTCGTCCAAGCGATAAAAGCCTTGCTCCCCCACAGCCAGCATGCCGGCAGCAGTGTCGAACACGTGGTAGAGCGGGCTGCTTTTGAATGGTTCACCGCCAGCAACGGGTGAAAATCCGCCCGGCTCGAGCTTGGCCAACCCAACGCCTTCCACTCGGGCAAACACGCCTGCCTGGGTGCAAAAGGGTCCACGCACGTCGGGAGTAAGCGGCCAGTGCGTGCGCTCGCCATTGTTTCCTCGGAGGGTCAGCACGGTATCGCTGTAGACGTACATGCCCTCGGTGGTGGAGCAGATCACCCAGATCTGGCCAAGGGCTGGAGAGTTGGGTCCGGCTTTCAATTCGGCGGTCAAGTCGATGAACTTGAGTGCGCCAGTGGCATCTACTTCTGCCCGACCGAAACGATCATATCCGCCTAAATAGACGTTCCCGTCCGCACCTAGGCCCAAGGCACGCGCACTGATTCGCCCTGGGAGTTCGAGTCGATCCCAATGGCTGCCGTCAAACCGCAGCAGCCCGCGTTCGTTGCCGACAAAGATCAGCCCGTCGGGGGCTTGCAGAACTGCAACGCTGGTGGCGCTGGCGTGGTGGTCACGGGAGGTGAAGCGTTGTAGCAGCGGCAACCCCTGCAGGGACCCGGCGAAAGCCAAGTTTGGCACCAGCAAAAGCAGCAGCGCTAGAACGCGTCCTTTCATATCACCATTCTGCGACAAATTCGGCTCGATGCTTCGAGTCGAGCATCACATCGCATACAAACTTGACGGTCGCAAAGGGCGCGCTGCTGGATGTTTGGGGGTTATCTGTCCTTAGGGCTACAAGGCTTTGCGGCAGCCGACGCCTCGGCTACGCTGGGGCCATGACTATCCTCAGCGTCAACCTCAACAAGATCGCGGTATTGCGCAACTCGCGGGGTGGCAGCGAGCCCGACCCTGTCTCGGCGGCGCGTGTATGCATCGCCGCCGGTTGTGGCGGGATTACTGTGCATCCCCGGCCAGATGGGAGGCACATCCAGCACGCCGATGTACTGGCTCTTGGACAGCTGTGTCGAGACCAGGTCGAGTTCAACATTGAGGGCAATCCCTTTGCACCGGCGCGCGAGGGTTACCTTGGCCTGATTGAGTTGGTGCGCCTGACCCGCCCAGAGCAGTGCACCTTGGTGCCCGACGGCGATGGTCAGTTGACGTCTGATCACGGGTTTGACGTTGCTGCCGAGGCCTACCGCCTTGAGCCGCTCATCACTCAACTCAGAGCGCTTGGATGCCGGGTCAGCGTATTCATGGATGCGGGTGCCGCTGGACTCGATCAACTAAAGCAGCTTGGCGCAGACCGGATCGAGTTATATACCGGGCCTTATGCCCAAGCACACGCCGCCGGGTTCGCGGGGATTGCTGCACTCGAATGCGCCGATTCGGCATTGGCTGCAGCGCGCGCCGGCCTGGGTGTCAACGCCGGTCACGACTTGAGCCAAGCAAATTTGGGTGACTTTCTGTCGACGGTTCCCGGTGTGCTGGAAGTATCCATCGGCCACGCGCTGATTGGGGAATCGCTCTACGCGGGCTTGGAAATGACGGTACGCCAGTATCTCGAGATCATCCGTTTGGCGAACAGGAACGCCTAGCAGGCACCCGCGAACCATTGCCCGCTGGCACTGAATCAACCCGATCACGCACTCAGCACAGGACGATTTTTTTAGGGCTGATTGCGCGTTAATACCGGTTTGTTCTCAGGCCAATAGATTTTGACATCAAGCCCCGCAAATGGCCATGTGTCGGCCATCTGCCTGGACCGTTGTTTCGGCCCTGCAAGGGTCGCCTTCCTGCTTGTAGTGACTCCGGGTCAAATGTGATCCGGCTTGATGACTGGCGCACTTGGACCAGAAACGACTGTGCCGCCAAACGGCGGCACAGCCTCGCTTTCTGGCTCGGGCTTTATTGACTAAAGCGTATCGACGAAGCCAATTTTTGCGACGCCCACATTTTTTGCGGTTGCCAATACTTCAGCCAATACTTGGTACTCGGCATCTGGGCTGGCTTCGATCTCCAACATCGGCTGATCTTCAGCGACCTTGCCAATCGTTTCGATCTGCAATGACGGCTCAAGGGCGGCCCTAGGAAGCGGAAGATTGTCCCAGTAAAGCGCACCAGCGGCGTCAATTCGCAAGCGAATGGGCTTAGGTGGATCCTTCTCAGGCTCTTTTTGGTCTTTTGATGGCTGCGGCAGGTCGATCTGAACCTCAAATGACAGCAGTGGCGCGGTGACCATAAAAATAATCAGCAACACCAGCAGCACGTCGATCAAAGGCACGACATTCATGTCGCACTTGGCGCCGGCGGAGGAGACTGCACTGAAAGCCATGGCGTTCCCTTACTTCTTGTCTGGGTGGGTGATGAAACCCACCTTGGCAATGCCCACCAACTTGGCCGTTCGCACAACTTCGGCTAGAACGCGATACTTGGTGTCTTTGTCGCCGCGAATGTTGACCTGGGGTTGTGGCTTCTGCTGCGCCTCGACCGCGAGGCGCGACTCCAAAATCTGCATGGTGACGGCTTCGTCGTTCCAGTAGATCTTGCCGTTGGTCTTCACCGCCAAGGTGATCGGTTCACCATCAAACTTCTCTTTGGAATTGAGGGTGGCTTCAGGCAACTCGACCTTGACCTTGTGCGACATCAGCGGCGTGGTGACCATGAAAATGATCAGCATGACCAACATGACGTCGACCAAAGGGACGACGTTGGGCTCGGTAAAACCCTGTCCGCCTTCGTTAGCGCTGAATGCCATTCCTAATCTCCCCGAAGTCTGCGTCTGTCAGCGCTGATTGGATCAGCGCTTGTTTGGCACATCGCCGACGCGCGCGCCGGTGGCGAAGAAGTCGTGCAGATCGTGAGCAAACGTATCGAACTTGGCATTCGTATTGCGGTTCTGCCGGCTGAACGCGTTGTAGGCGACGACCGCTGGGATGGCCACGGCCAGACCGAGGGCGGTCATGATTAGGGCTTCACCGACAGGTCCGGCTACCGCTTCAATACCGGCGTTACCGCTGGCACCGATGCCGAGCAGGGCGTTGTAGATGCCCCAGACGGTACCGAGCAACCCGACGAACGGTGCGGTGGAACCAACCGTTGCCAACAAGGTGAGGCCATCTTCAAGCTTCGCGCTTTCGCGGGTGACCGCTTGGCGCAGCGCGCGATCAATGAACTCCGAACGATTCAGCGCTTCGACCAAGCGGCTGCCTTCATGCTTTTGATGGTGGGCGGCGGCCTGAGCGCAATCCAAGGCGATCTTGGAGAATGGTTCGGCGGGTGGCTGCTCCTCCATCAAACGGATGGCGTCGGCGGCATTGGTGGTTTCCCAGAACCCACCGACAACACGCTCAGCGCGGCTGCGGATCATCACGTTCTTGAGCGTGTTGATAACGGTGAAGTACCACGCCGCGATCGAGAACAACACCAATGTCACAAACACCATCCAGCCGACGGCGTCCATGTGTTGGATCAAATGGGAAAAACCCATTTGTTTGAATGCGGCGGCGTCAGAAACGGCACCACCAATGGCCGGCAAGCCGGACGGGTCGAGCGGAGTTGCGGAGTCTTGGAGCATAACGCTTACCCTTTTGCTTAGGCGTCGGAGAGTTTGAACGAGATTGGCACAAGCACCCAGCCCTGGATCGGTTTACCGTCCTTTAGACCTGGGTTGAACAACCACTTTTGCACGGCATCAATGGCAGCGCGATCCAGCAAACGAGAGCGACTTGAACGCTCGACCTCGATCTGCACCGGGCGGCCGTCTAGTCCCACCAACACGCGAAGAACAACCTCTCCCTCTTCGCGTCGGCGGATCGCCTGCGGCGGATAGCGCGGCTGCCGAATCTTGTTGTACGACTGGTCTTGGGTGGGCAGGTAGTCTTCAGCTGGCTGCGGCGGTGCCGGTGGTGCCGGTGGAGGCGCTGCAACCGACATTGGAGTCGGATCGTCAAGGATTACCGGCGGCGGCACATCTTGTGGCGGCGGCGGAACCTTCGGACGCTCGATTTCCTTCGGCGGCGGACGCTTCGGAGGATCGGGCGGTGGTGGTGGTGGTGGTGGCGGCGGCGGCGGCGGTTCGATGAAGGTGACATCGACCACTTCGGCTTCTTCTTCGCCAGTGGATGGTGCCCCAATGGGTGCCATCAGCACCATGAACCCCGCAACGTGCAGGGCGAACGCAAACGCCAAGCCAGTGACCCGTCCCCAGTGGAACTTGTCTGGCGTGTCGTAGCGATTGTTGGTCGATTCCGTCATGCGCACCAGCAGTATTAAGTAAGGCGAGGTCGGGGCAGCACGCTTGCCATGAAGGCAGACGTATCAGCGAATAAATCGGACGTGTAAATCGGGCGTATAAAACCGGAGGTCTAGCTTAACTCAAGCAGCACGGGCTGCACATGCCGGAGTGAACAAAAATCCTCTCATTTGCTGCTCTGAAGCAAGCCTTCGTCTGCTTGCTTTTTTGTCTCTGGAAATTTCGCTGCTTCTTTGAACGCAGCGGTAGCAGCCGCCTTGTTATTCAATCCAAGCTCTGAGCGCGCAATGGTGAGCCAAGCTTCGCCTGGCTTCTTAAGCCCCTTCGCCAGCGCGGCTTGAGCAGCTGCCTTGGACTCGCTGAAACGCTCTTCGTTGGACAGTACGCGGGCGAGATTAAGGCCCGCTTCGCCGTCGCTCGCCAGCGGTGCGGCTTTTTGATAAGCAACGATCGCTTCATCGAATTTGTCGGTGAAATAGTAGGCTTGCGCCAGCGCGGTGTAGACCTCCGCCGACTCTTTCAACAGGCCGTTTGTCAAACCCTCATTAATAACACCGATCGCTTCAGCTTCCTTGCCATCCATGTTTAGATACATGCTGTAGAGCTGACGATAATCGCGATCTTCGGAGAACAGCCCTTTCGCACGCAGGCCTTCCAGAGTGGCGCTTGCTTTGTCGAACTGGTCGCCTTGGGCGTAAATGGATGCCAGATTCATCGCCGCGCGCTTGTCGTCCGGGTTGCGTGCCATCAGCCCCTCGGCCACGCGTGCAGCCTCTTCGGGCTTTTCCAGATCAAAATACGTGGCCATCAGCAATTGCTGCCAAGAATCTTGTGGCTTGTCGCTGGTCTCGACGGCCTGCTTCAACGCCTCGGCTGCTTCTGGTAAACGATCCAAGCGATACAGCGCATTGCCCTTGAGTGCCAAGTAATCCGGCTTGACAGATTTGGTCTCGCTGAGGAAGCGCTCCAGCATGGTCAGCGCCTCGGTGTAGTGCTCTTCACCCATTTCAATCTGCGCTACCTGCAGCATCAATTGGTAATGCGTGTCATTGCTCAGAGCGTCTGCAGCAATCGCTTTCTGAAGGTAGCCCACCGCCGCCGTTAGATCATCCAATTGCAGAGCGCCGTAAGCCGCATTCTGGTAGCCAATCGCGACGTCGCTGGGCTTGCCTTTGGGATCGTTGGCGAGCGCCACCGAAGCGTCGATCAGTTCCTGAAACTTGTCTTCTTCTGAGAACTTCGACAAGGCCTGTACTTGTTTGCTGAAGCGCGCTTGAATCTTGGGCGAGCGCTCTTCGCGCGTGGCCAGTGGAAACAGCGGTTCCGGCTTCTCTTGCGCCGCCGGTCGGCGAGCGGCCTGCGCGGGGTCAATCATGCTCGGCGCAATCAACAGTGCGCTCACGAGCAGCAGCAGCGTCTGTAGGAAGCGGGTCGTAATTGTCATCGGATGTCCTTGCATAGCGAGGCGCGTGATCGCTGCCGGTTCGTGACCGTCCGCTGGAAAGCCGGCCGGGGGCGGGAGTCTAGGGCTTTTTAGAGCGAATACTCAAGGGCGCTGATCGGCTCGGTTTGAATTCGACGCAACCGGCGTGGAAAACTTGTTGCCTTGACGGACCCGCCGTTCTATTCGGCTGGCAATGCCGCTTCCTGCGTTACAGCGTTGGAAATTCGGCGCGGGCGTAGGCGACTCGCGCTGCCGGATCCTTGGATAAGCTCCCCGACTCGCGCAGATTTTCTACCTTGCGCAAGCGATGCTCCAAGCCATTGCCGTTGGCGATTTGGATCGCCAAACCGGGTCTCGCATTGAGCTCCAGAATCATCGGGCCCTTGATGTGGTCCAACACAAAATCAACCCCGACATAGCCGAGTTCCGACAGCTCGTAACAGCGCGAAGCCATGTCGAGGAGATCAGCCCACTTGGGGATCTCCAAGCCAACGATGCTGCGCTCGGTATCGGGGTGTTCGCGGACGATTTCGTTGCCCCAAACACCGCGCCGGGTGAGACCCGTTGGGATGTCGATGCCCACGCCAATGGCGCCTTGGTGCAAGTTCGCCTTGCCATCCGACATGCGCGTCGGCAACCGCACCATCGCCATCACCGGGTAGCCGAGAAACACGATGATGCGGACGTCGGGCACGCCTTTGTAGCTGACCTGATCAAACACCGGATCAAACTGGACGCAATACTCAACCAACAAGTGATCCGGATGACCGCCCAACGAAAATAGCCCCGAAAGCGCGTTAGATAGGTGATGTTCGAACTCGCCACGCCCCATCAGGTGGCCATTGGAGCGACGGTACTTATCGCCACGACGGCCAGAGATCACCAAGATGCCGTCACCGCCCGAACCATGCGCGGGCTTGACCACAAACTGCTCGTGCGGGGCGAGCTTGGCGTGCAGCTCAGCAATCTCATGCTCCTCGCGCACCAAGGCATATAGCTCAGGCACGGGTAAACCCGCCTTGATCGCCAGTTGCTTGGTGATCCATTTGTCATCCACCCGCGGATAGAACTTACGCGGGTTGTGCATCAGCACGTAATCGGCGTTGCGCTGACCAATTCCGATCAGACCGATCTTGCGCAAATTGCGAGCAATGATGAAAGGATTGAGCATGCGGATCAGCGATCAGATGGGCTGTTGCTTGGCCCGTCGCTGTTTGCCGCGGCGCTCGCGTCGGCGGCGATGGAAGGCTCTGCGGCCACGGCCGGTGGGGGAACGCTGGTTCCGGCGGCTACCTCGCGCGCCAAGGCGCGGAAGCGGAACAACTCGGTCAGTCGATAACCCGAGTAGCGGCCAAGCAGCAGGATCAATGCCAACAAGATCAGCAGCACTTCGGGGAACACAAACACGATGTGTTCCAGTCGATCCCAACTCATCACTACGCTGGCCAAGGCCGCCACTAGCAAGGTTCCAACGCCTTCCTTGATGGCGTGGCCGGCACCGCGCTCTTCCCAAGCAATCGACATGCGCTCAATGGTCATCGCCATGATGACCATTGGGAACAGTGCCACCGACAGCCCGACCTCGATGTTGAGCTGATTGGACAGCACCGAAACCAAGGCCATCAGCAGGACGACGATGGTGAGCACGGCGGCTAATCGAGGCACCAACAACAGCCGTAATCGCTCGAGGTAAAAACGCACCAACAAGCCCGCTCCGACGACCAGAGCAAACAGGGCAATACCAGCAACGACACCGGTGTCGCGAAACGCCAACGCCACCAGCACGGGCATAAACGTTCCGTAGGTTTTGACACCGACGAGGTTGCGTAGCAGCAGCATCATGAAGGCGCCGATTGGCACCATCAGCAACACCCGATAGACCTCCTGACTCTGCAGCGGCAAGCTGAGCAAGGAGTAGCGGACCAGATTGGCGTCGCGCACTTCAAGGCGTTGCTCGGCGATTGCCATTGCATCGGCCAAATTGCGGCTGACCGAGAAAGTAACGGATGCGCGTGGGGTTTCGTCTACCACCAACGCAGGCGACCGGCTGGCGGTCCAAAGAAACAGATTCTCAGGCCAACCTTCGGCCGCCGTGCGCAAATCAATCGTCAACCACTCGGTGCCGTTGTGCACCTGCAGCCATGGCAGCAATTCGGCTTGGCCTTGGGTTTCGCCTAGCTCGAAGCCGTGCACCACGTGGGCAGGAATGTTGCGTGTGGCCAGCAACGCGGCGATGAATTGCGCCTGGTCTTCTGGGGTTGGCAAAAACTCGAGCAGCAACTCAACCTCTTCACCGAGCGGGTTGGCATTGAATTGCCTCACCAACTCGCGAGCAAAGGTGCCGATGTCCGCCGATCCGGAACGTACCTCTTCTAACAGGACTTGGGCGGCACTGGCATAGGGCTCTTCCAATACCGGCGGCTCGCCGACCTTGGCCTTCTCGGCAAATTGTGGCGCTTCTGGGCTACGTACTACCGTGGCACGGTAATACAGAGCCTGCATGCCGGTGGCGCGGCGAATCGCCCATTGAACTTCACGATTGCCGCGCCGGGTTTCCTCTAGCCGCGAGTAGTTGCGCGCGACGAAGCGCTCGTCCAGCAATGAGAAGCCGGGGGTTGTCGAGGGCAATTGCAAGGTGACCGTGTTGGGTCCACGGCGCGGTTGATACTCGACCCGCGCCTGCACGGTCCAAACGTCGACCTCGGACATTGCCTCCAGCGGGAATTGCAGCACCTGCCATTTGTAAAAAATGGCCGACGCGCCACCCAAGGCGAGCAGCAATGCGAGCACGACAAGATGGGTCTTCTTCATAGACGGCGGCGTTTCCGCGGCTCCCCTTCCGCGCGCGACGAAAGGTCGCGAATGATCAAAGTATAGCGATTCGTTACTGTGCGCAGTGGTCGCTCAAGCGGCCCCGGCGCGTTGCCAAGACAGGGGTCAAGGCAACGTAGCCACGCGCATCAGTCACGTCGGAATCAAGCGCATCAATGGCCTCTGCGTGGCATCAATGGCCTGCTTTAGACGTCGAGATTGGCGACCTTCAGTGCGTTGGCCTCGATGAAGTTGCGCCGCGGCTCCACCACATCACCCATCAACGTTGAGAAAATCTCGTCGGCGGCCACCGCGTCTTCGATCCGCACTTTGAGCATGCGGCGGGTTTCTGGGTTGACCGTGGTTTCCCACAACTGCTCCGGATTCATTTCGCCCAAGCCTTTGAAGCGCTGAATGGTGCGGCCGCGTTTTGCCTCTTCCATTAACCAGGCATGCGCTTGCTCGAAGCGACCGACCGCTTGGCTACGGCCACCCCGTTCAATGCGAGCGCCCGGCTGGATGAGATCAGCAATTCGGGTGGCGGCCTCGTGGATCGGTCGCCATTCGCCGGCGGCGAACAAGGTTGCTGGCAGGGTTTGATTGGAGGTCAGGCCGTGATGCTGACGCTCAATGACCAAGCCGCCCGGATGTTCCTCGGTACTGGCTCGCGCATGCACGCGGTAGCGTGGTGCACCCAAACCGGCGGCGCGGAGCTTCTGCTCCAAGCGCGCCACCCAAGGCAACAGGGCACTGATGTCGTTGAACTGGGACGTGGTTAGCGGCGGCAAGTCGATCAGCGCTTCCAACACGCGGGCATCAAATCGATGACCTAATCGGCGCACAGCGTCACCTGCAGCGCTGAAATCATTCATCAGCGCTTCCAGTGCAGGACCACTGATCGGTGGCGTCTCAGGTGCGTAGTGAAGCGTTGCGCCATCCACCGCGTGGTTGATCAAATACGCGCTAAGTGCTTGATCGTCCTTGATATATTGTTCATTCTTGCCTTGTTTAATCTTGTACAGCGGCGGCAGACCAATATAGATATGGCCGCGCTCGATGAGCTCGGGCATCTGCCGGTAGAAGAAGGTCAGCAGCAAGGTACGGATGTGCGAGCCGTCGACGTCGGCGTCGGTCATGATGATGATGCGGTGGTAGCGCAGCTTGTCGGGGTTGTACTCGTCCTTGCCGATGCCACAGCCGAGGGCGGTGATCAAGGTACCTACTTCGGCAGATGCCAACATGCGGTCGAAGCGCGCGCGCTCGACGTTCAAGATCTTGCCCTTGAGCGGCAGGATGGCTTGGGTTTTGCGGTTGCGCCCTTGCTTGGCCGAGCCGCCTGCGGAATCACCCTCGACAATAAATAACTCGGACAACGCGGGATCTTTCTCTTGGCAGTCAGCCAACTTGCCAGGAAGTCCGGCGATATCCAAGGCACCTTTGCGGCGCGTCATCTCGCGCGCTTTACGTGCAGCTTCGCGCGCACGCGCTGCGTCGACCACCTTGCCGGTGATGGCGCGGGCTTCGACGGGGTGTTCCTGCAGAAACTCTTCTAGCTTTCGGCTAACGATGCTCTCTACCGCGGGCTTGACCTCGGAGCTAACCAACTTCTCTTTGGTCTGCGAGGAGAAGCTCGGATCTGGCACTTTGACCGACAGCACAGCAATCATGCCTTCGCGCATATCGTCGCCGGCCATGGTTACTTTGGCCTGCTTGAGCAGGCCCGATTTTTCGATATAGCTGCCCAGCGTGCGAGTCAACGCCGCACGGAAACCGGCGAGATGAGTGCCACCATCTTTCTGCGGGATGTTGTTAGTGAAACAAAACATCGTCTCTTGGTAAGAGTCCGTCCATTGCAGGGCGACGTCGACGCTGATTCCGTTGAGTTCTTGGCCCTGCAACGAGATCACTGAGGCGTGCAACGGCGTTTTCAGCGCCGCCAAATGATTGACGAACGAA
>JANNWF010000477.1:0-2863 GCA_031408455.1 Pseudoxanthomonas sp.
CGCCGCCGATGCACTTGCGGCCGCCCAGAGGTGAATCGCCGCATAGGCGCGCCATGGCCGCCACTGCTCGGACTGGGCCTCGGCTTCGGCGGTGCTGATCGGTGAGCCATCGCCCAACTGCTTGCGGATGACCAGATCGCCGGCCGGAAATGCATCGGGATGGTGCAGGCAACGCATGGCGATATATTGCGCGGTCCACGGACCAATGCCGGGCAGCTCGCACAGGGAACTCACGAACGCGGCGATGGGTTGGGTGCGCTCGAGGTCGATGGCTTGGGTCGCCACCGCATGAGCGAGGCCCGAGAGTGTCCGGGCACGGCTAACGGGCAAGCCAATCGAGCGCACATCCGCCACCGCCAAAGCCTCTGGCGTCGGAAACAGGCGCGCGTTCGGCGCATCTGCCAACGTGATCGGTAGGCCAAAGCGTTCGACCAATCGATTGCACAGCGTGCGTGCGGCGGCGACGCTCACTTGTTGTCCAAGCACGGCGCGAATGGCGGTCTCGAAGCCATCAAAAGCGCCGGCAACGCGACGTCCGGGCGAACTCGTGACCAGCGCGGACAAATGCGGTTGGCTAACCAGCACTTCGTTGATCGCGCTGGGCTGGGCGTCGAGATCAAACAGGCGGCGGACACGACGCAACAAATCCGGTAGTTGGTTCAAGGCCCGCGTCTCGACGCGCAATCGCAAAGCGTTCGCAGCGGGCTCGTGCGTCACGCGGATCCAGCCAGGCGTTGCCACCGGGCCGATCAACCGCCAGTAACTCTTGGCATCGACGCGTTCGATGCCGGCAATCGCGCGCGTCGCCAGAAACTCGAGCAGCGCCGCAAAGTCAAACGGCGGGCGATAGACCAGTTTCAACGTCAGCGATTCCGAGGGCGGCTGGGTAGCGGTCTTGCGCAGACGGCTGGGTGGCATGCCGCAGCCGACTCCGAACGCGTCATTGAAGCGACGCAAGCTGCGGTAACCGCTGGCATAGGCAATGTCAGTGATTGGCAACTGAGTTTCGGTGAGCAATTGTTTGGCGAGCAGCAGCCGTTGGGTGGCCTGCACGGCGAGCGGAGCGACACCCAGTCGTTGCACGAACAAGCGCCGCAACTGGCGTTCACTTAGCCCTATTTGCGTCGCCAGTTCTGCTAGCGAGCCTTCGGCCAAGGCACCATCCCGAATGCGTTGCCACGCCAGTTCGAAGCTACGTTCGCTGGCGTCGCAGGGTGCGAGTCCAGGTGCGAGTTCGGGTCGACAGCGCAAGCATGGCCGATAGCCTGCTGCGGCGGCGGCGGCGGCGTGCTCGTAGTAGCTGACGTTGCGCTCGTGCGCCGTGGGTGCGGGGCAAATCGGCCGGCAGTAGATTCCTGTGCTGCGCACAGCAATGAAGAACAAGCCATCGAAGCGAACGTCACGCGCCAAGCGTGCGCGGGAATAAGCGGTGGTGCGATCAGTGGTCGTGGTTTGCATGGGCCTATCGTAGAGCCATCCCAATGCCGCGCTAGCTGGAATCGGACATCAACAGCTCGTCATTCCGGCGACTGTGAGCGCAGCGAGCGAACAGCGAAGCTGGCCTGAAGGGCGAGCGCGCAGCTCGAGTAGCGCCGGAATCCATGTTGGGAGTGCGACGCATTCGGGTGGATTCCGGCGTGCGCCGGAATGACGGTGTTCCTGTTTTCCGGAATGGTGGCAGCTGTCATCGGTCGCGCAGTTGGACACTGGTCACTAACGATACGCAAGTCGGGACTAGTCACTCCTCGTGTTTGCACCAAGCCAAGGTCAACCTGCACCGCCCGTGTGCGCGGCACATCTTGACCGCTGCACCAATCCGGGTCAGCCTCACCCCGAAGTCACTTCAGGTCAGCGTTGCGTGAGCAAGTGTTTCGACGAGATGGGACAAGACAGCGAGATTCGCGCTCCGTATGCGCTGGTCGATGCGTGGTTGCGTGAATTGCCGCCCCAGCAGTTGGCGCTGAAGCGTGCAGAAGCTGAGGTCTTGTTCAGAAGGATAGGCATCACCTTCGCGGTGTACAGCGAGGGCGGCGATCCCGAGCGCCTGATCCCGTTTGACCTGATTCCACGGGTGCTGGCGCAAGCCGAATGGCAGCGTTTGCGGGTCGGCTTGGAACAGCGCGTGCGTGCACTGAACGCGTTTATCCACGATGTCTATCACGACCGCGAAATCTTGCGCGCTGGCTTGGTGCCGGAAGATCTGGTCCTGCACAACACCCAGTATCGCCACGAGATGCTCGGGCTGGATCTGCCGCATCGGGTGTATTCGCACATCGCTGGCATCGACCTTGTGCGCACGGGGCCGGACGACTATTACGTGTTGGAAGACAATTGCCGCACGCCGTCCGGCGTGTCCTACATGCTGGAAAACCGCGAGGTAATGCTGCGGCTGTTCCCAGACTTGTTGCGGCGCTCGCGGGTGGCTCCGGTTGCGCACTATCCGGACGAGCTGTTGCAAACCTTGCGCTCGGTGGCGCCCGTTAATTGCGAGGGCGATCCGACGGTGGTGTTGCTGACGCCGGGCATCAACAACAGCGCGTATTACGAGCACGCGTTTCTTGCCGACGAGATGGGTATCGATCTGGTCGAAGGCCAAGATCTGCAGGTGCGCGACGGCATCTGTTACATGCGCAATACCGAAGGTTTGGTGCGGGTCGATGTGATTTACCGACGCATCGACGACGACTATCTGGATCCACTGGTGTTTCGCCCCGATTCCTTGCTCGGTACACCCGGGCTGCACTCGGCCTGCCTCGCCGGCAATCTGACCCTTACCAATGCGATTGGTGCTGGCATTGCCGACGACAAGGCGGTCTACATCCACGTGCCCGCAATGATTCGTTTCTATCTCGGTGAAGAACCG
>JANNWF010000478.1:0-11342 GCA_031408455.1 Pseudoxanthomonas sp.
CGTGGCCCAACATCGCGCCGTAGATCGGCAGGAACTCCCGCTCGGATTGAGGCGGCCGCCCCAAGAGCAAGCGGGAGAAGTGAACCTGGCTGTCGATCTCGATCAGCATTTCTTTTCGATCAGCGAAGGCCCGATTCACAGGCGGTTTTGCCAACTTTACATTTTTGGGCGTTGGGCAAACTTGGCCATGTTCGATCTCGACCTCGGTCGAAATGACGAACAAACCCACCCTCCACTATGGCAGCCAGCCCCCGCAACCCTTAGGCTTGACGACAGGCTCTTATCGCGGAGAACTCATGCGCATTCTTGAACGTTCGGTGTATGTCGGGCCGTCGCTGTATGCGCACTTTCCGGTTATTCGGCTACTGCTTGATCTGGCCGAATTGGAGGCGTGGCCGACCGGGCGACTTGGGCCGGAGTTCGTCGATGCGTTGGTTGTCGCGCTGCCTAACTTGGCTGAGCATGGCTGCAGCTATCGCGAGCCGGGTGGATTCATTCGGCGCATGAAAGAGGACGAGGGCACTTGGCTGGCGCACGTCTTCGAACACGTGGCCATCGAGTTGCAGAACGTGGCGGGCGAGGACGTGACGTTCGGCAAGACCCGCAGCGTCGATGACAAGCCAGGCGTGTATTCGGTCATCTACGAGTACAGCCAAAAAGATGAAGGCGTTGAAGCCGGCGAGCTGGCGCTAAAGCTGCTTTGCTCGCTGTTGCCGGAGTCCATTCGTCCGCCGGGTACGGTCCCGGATGGGTGGGATTGGCTGAGCGCCCGAGATGCCTTCATTCGGTTTGCGCAACGGCGCGCGCTGGGCCCTTCAACTGCTTCCCTGGTCAAGGCGGCCGAAGACCGCAAGATTCCGTGGCTCCGACTTAACGACCAGTCGCTGGTGCAATTGGGTCACGGTAAGTATCAGCAGCGCATACAGGCAACGATCACCGGCAAGACGCCGCACATCGCGGTCGAGTTGGCGAGCGACAAGGAAGAAACCAACAAGCTTTTGGGGTCGTTGGGATTGCCAGTGCCGCGGCAGGAGCTGGTGCAGGGCGAGTCGAGCGCGATTCGCGCCGCCCGGCGGATCGGATTTCCAGTCGTTACCAAGCCCTACAACGGCAATCACGGGCGAGGTATCTCGATTTGCTTGCGCACCGATGAGGAAGTAGCCGCAGGATTCCGTGTTGCTCAGGAAATTTCTCGCTCCGTCATCGTCGAGACGTTTCTTGAAGGCGACGACCATCGTTTGTTGGTGGTCAATGGCGAGCTTGTCGCCGCGACCCGCCGTACGCCGGGTCATGTCGTAGGCGATGGCGTCAAGACCATTGCCGAGTTGGTTGAGATCGTCAATCAGGATCCGCGTCGCGGCGTTGGCCACGAGAAGGTGCTGACTCGACTCGTGCTCGACACGCAGGCCGAGATGATGATGGCGCGAGTCGAGATGACTGCGGAGTCAGTGCCGGCGGTCGATCAAGTCGTGATGCTGCGCTCAACCGCCAATCTGTCGACCGGTGGCACAGCGACAGATGTCACCGACCTCATCCATCCCGATAATCGCGACATGGCCGAGCGCGCGATTCGCGCCATTGGTTTGGACGTGGGTGGCGTCGATTTCCTCAGCACCAACATCGGCGAGAGCTACAAGTCGATTGGCGGCGGCATTTGCGAGGTAAATGCTGCGCCTGGCTTCCGTATGCACGTGGCGCCATCGGAGGGTCGTCCGCGCGATGCGGCCGGACCGGTGATCGACATGTTGTTTCCGCCCGGCGCGCCTTCGCGCGTGCCCATTGCCGCGGTCACTGGCACCAACGGCAAAACCACCACCGCGCGCATGCTGGCGCATATCGCCAAAATGGCGGGCTTTACGCCTGGCCTCACCACCACCGATGGTGTTTATATCGATGGTCAACGCACGGTGGAAGGCGACATGACCGGCCCGGTATCCGCGCGCATGGTGTTGTCGGATCCACAGATCGATTTCGCCGTGCTGGAAACAGCACGTGGTGGCTTGCTGCGAGCCGGCATGGGCGTGCCGCGCGTGGATGTGGGTGCGGTCATCAATGTGCAATCCGACCACTTGGGCATGAAGGGCATCGACAGTCTTGAGCAGCTCGCCGAGATCAAGCGCATCGTCGTCGAGATCGCCGACGAATGCGCTGTGCTCAACGCGGATGATCCCAACGTGTTGAAGATGTCCGGTTACACCGATGCGAAGACCATCTGCTACGTCACCATGAATCCGCAGCACGGACTAGTGCGCGAACACATCCGCGCCGGCGGCCGCGCCTGCGCTCTGGAGGCCGGCGTCAACGGTCAGATGATTACGCTGTACGACAAGGGCAGCCACATTCCGCTGCTGTGGACGCATCTGATTCCGGCCACGCTCGAAGGCAAGGCGCTGCACAACGTGCAAAACGCCATGGTGGCGGCGTCAATGGCGTTCTCGATGGGGATGAAGCTTGACGCCATCCGCCAGGGTTTGCGCACCTTCGACAGCACGTTCTTTCAGGCACCAGGCCGGATGAATGTGTTCAACGAACATCCGTTCAAGGTGCTTTTCGACTATGGCCACAACGCGCATGCAGTCGGCGCAATGGCGGATCTGGCCCAGCGTCTGGATGTGGCTGGACGACGCATCGTGGTACTCGCCGGGCCGGGGGATCGCCGCGATGAAGATCTGGAGGCCATTGCCGATGCGGTCGCCGGCCGCTTCGATCACTACATTTGTCGTCGCGACGACTCGCTGCGCGGGCGCGATGGGGACGAGGTGCCAAAGATCCAGAGTCGGCGTCTGAAGGCCAAAGGAATCAATGACGACGCTATTTCGGTCATTCCCGACGAGCAAGACGCCATTGACGCCGCATTGAGAATGGGGCAACCAGGTGATCTGGTTTTGATATTCGCCGACGCCTTGGTGCGCTCATGGAAGCAAGTGATCAAGTTCCGGCCCGAGGGTGCGCCGGAGCCTGTCGCGCAGACGACCGCAGTGACTGCAGTCGCGGTCGCAGCCGAGTCGGTGCTGTCTGAGCGTTCGACCAGTGATCCCTTGGCTGGTTACGAGGGGTTGATCATCGATGAGCGCGGCGTGAGGCTGTCGCGTGAGACCGAGGATTAGTGTTGTGCGCCAATGAGAAGCGAACGTATGAAAAGGCGCTGCGACGTGATTGAACTCATGCTTGGAGCCCCTCTCCCGCGTGCGGGAGAGGGGTTGGGGAGAGGTGCTGTTTTTGAGCTTCGGCACAGTCTTGCCCTCTCCCCCCAGCTCTCTCCCGCAAGCGGGAGAGGGGAGCAGTCAGGCATCCCTATTTGCGGTGCGCCACACTAGTGGCTGTTCCCGATCAGCTTCAATCGCCACTGCCGTTTGAGGACTCGCGCCGCCTGACTGGGCCCTGCGTCTTCTTCCCACGTTGCGGCGTGGTGCTGGAAGCGGTGCAGCCGATGTCTGGTGCCGTTGAAGCAGGCTGGCGCACGCGGGTGACGCGGATGCAGTGCGCGATGAATTGGTCGGCTTCCAAGCTGGTGGTGCGCCGTCATCAGCATGGCGTGTCGTTGGCGTTTCCGGCGCCGGTGGACGTCTTGTTTACCGCCACCGAAGTCAACGAGTGGGCCTTGCTGGCCAGTCTCGGCGTCGCGATGTTGCACGCGCCGGGTTATCCGGCGAGCTGGGACGAAGCGGCGGCCGTGCTGACTCTGCGCGCGATGGAGCGAGCTGAGCGACAACCGGCCTTGGTCGCCGTGTTGCAAGCCGCCGCCCTGCACTCGGTGTCGACCTTGCTGGATGACGACACGCTCACCGTGGGAGGCGGACGCTACAGCGTGAGCTGGCCGCGTCGCGCGCCGCCGGCATTGGAACAGCTGGATTGGAGCCAGCTGCACAGCGTGCCGACCACCTTGGTCACGGGCTCTAACGGCAAAACCACCACGGTACGGCTGATCGCCGCGATGCAGCGGGCGCACGGCCTACGCTGCGGTCACAGCTGCACCGATGGCGTCATGATCGATGGTCAACCGGTAGCGGCGGGTGACTACTCCGGACCGGCGGGTGCGCGCACCGTGCTACGCGACCCACGCGTTGAGGCCGCGGTGCTGGAGACTGCGCGGGGCGGTTTGCTCAGGCGTGGCTTGGCCGTCGAGCACGCCAGCGTCGCTGTCGTGACCAATGTCAGCGCCGACCATTTCGGCGAGTACGGCATCGATGATCTGGCTGGCTTGGCCGAAGCCAAACTGACCGTGGCGCGCGCGTTAGGACCCGAAGGCAGCCTGGTCGTCAACGCCGACGACCTGCACCTGGTTGCTCGCGCAGCGTCGCTGGGGCATGCGCTGGCGTGGTTTGCGCAAGACTTGGCGCACCCGTTATTACAAGCGCACCGCGCCCAGGGCGGCGCCACCTGCGGCGTCAGCGCGGGCCATTTGTGCTTGGCGGTATCGAGCCGCGAATACTCACTGGGCGAGGTCGCCCAACTGCCGCTATGCGCCGACGGGCTGGCGCTATACAACATCGGCAATTGCGCCGCCGCCGCCTTAGCTGCTTATGCGCAAGGCGTGCCAGTCGAAACCATCGCCGCTGTGTTGGCAGACTTCGGCCGCCAACCCAGCGACAACCCCGGGCGATTGGAACGCTACCAATTCGGCGGCGTGCAATTGCTGGTCGATTACGCGCACAACCCCGAAGGCTTGGACGGGCTACTGAAAGTCGCCGCCGCCCTGAGAACGACCGGGCGCCTCGCCTTGTTATTGGGCCAAGCGGGCAACCGCAAAGACGCCGACATACTGCGATTGGCCGATGTCGCGGCTTCGTATCGACCCGAACTGGTGGTGCTTAAAGGCGTCGACGGTTACGAGCGAGGCCGCCCCGCCGGCGAAGTCCCGCGCATGCTGCACGACGCGCTGGTTCGCCACGGCTATACCGATAGTCAACTGCCGTTGCGTATTCGTGAATTGGACGCCGTGCGCACGGCGCTGGAGTGGGCGCAGGCTGGCGATGTTTTGGTGCTGGCCGTGCACTCCCTGAGCGCGCGGGGCAAGGTGGGGAAGTTGATTGTTGGACTGCGGGAAGATGACTGGCGGCCCGGGCAAGCGCTGCCTCTGCGTTGTTTGGATCGGGTGTAAAGGGAAGTCAAAACAAAGGAATCCAAGCGGCTGTCATAAGGATGTCGTGTGTTCGCCGGGGAATCGCCGCAAATGATTCGTGAAGCTTTCCGGCGCTTCAATGGATCATGCTGTGGCCTCCAACACGGAAGGCTCCTTGGCAGCACAGAGAATGAATATCGACTCCGCGTTAGTTAAACAACTTAGGTCAGAAAAGTTTTGGTCACAGGACGAACTGGCAATTGCGTCAGGACTGAACCTGCGAACGGTGCAGCGAATCGAGAAAGAGGCGACGGCTTCGCTGCAATCAAAGAAAGCGCTGGCCGCGGCATTCGGAGTTGCTGTCAAAGACCTTGAGCACACGGAATCAACCGCTATGCAAAAGCACGAATACAGAACCCTTGATATTGAGTGGAAGCAAGGATTTCTGGCCGGAATGAAGACCACGCCTTTGCCCGACCTGAAGACAATTTTAAACAGAGAGGGTCAGGAAGGTTGGCGCTTAGTGCAAATATTGTCGCCCGACCTACTGATGTCAGGAAAAGCGGTAGCGAAATTGGTGGCAATCTTTGAACGGCCAATAATTGGTTGATGGGAGTCACTTAGGCGCAATAACCGCAGGGCATTGCGCCGCGATTCGGTAAAGCAGCAAGTAGGGCGGGTCTTGACCCGCCAAACGGAAGTACCACGCCACTTGACGGCGGGCCAAGGCCCGTCCCATGACTCGGTCCGTCAGTCCCGCACCACCAAAATCCGAATCTCGGTCATATCTTCAATCGCGTAACGCACGCCTTCGCGACCCAAGCCGGAATCTTTGACGCCGCCGTAAGGCATGTTGTCGACCCGCCAACTCGGCACGTCGTTGATCACCACGCCACCGACTTCCAGCGTGTCCCAAGCGCGCATCGCCTTGCGAATATCGTGGGTAAACAGGCCTGCTTGTAGACCGAATGCGCTGGCGTTGATCTGCTTCAGCGCGGCCTCGAAATCGGTGTAGCGATACAAGGCAGCGACGGGGCCGAAGGCTTCTTCGCAGTTGATCTCGGTGTCAAGCGGCACGTTCTCAAGCAAGCATGCTTCCAGCATCGAGCCTTGTCGACCGCCACCGCACAGCAAGGTCGCACCTTTGGCCACCGCATTCTTGACCCAGCCTTCCAAGCGCTTGGCCTCGGACTCGGCAATCATCGGGCCAATGAAGGTCTTCTCGTCTTTGGGATCGCCCATCGGCAGCGCTTTCACCGCGGCGGTGAGTTTGTCGCGCACCACGTCGTAGAGGCTGTCGTGAACGATGATCCGCTGCACGCTGATGCAGCTTTGGCCAGACTGGTAGTAAGCACCGAATACCACGCGCTCGACCACATGATCGATACGATCGGCTTGGTCGGCGTCAATCAAACAGGCCGCGTTGCCGCCGAGCTCCAACACCACTTTCTTGCGCCCGGCCTTGGCTTTCAGATCCCAGCCAACGCCCGGCGAGCCTGTGAAGCTGAGCAACTTCAGGCGGTCGTCAACCGTGAACAAATCGGCACCATCACGGGCGCAGGGCAGGATTGAGAAGGCGCCCTTCGGCAAGTCGGTCTCGGCCAGCACTTCACCAATAATCAGCGCACCGATTGGCGTACGCGAAGCCGGCTTCATCACCCAAGTGCAGCCCGCCGCAATGGCTGGTGCAATCTTGTGCGCGGCCAAGTTGAGCGGAAAGTTGAACGGACTGATCAATGAGCAGGGTCCAATCGGCACCCGCTTCCACATTCCGCGATAGCCCTTGGCACGCGGCGCGATTTCGAGATTCATCACCTCGCCACCGATGCGCACGGCTTCTTCAGCACCAATGCGAAAGGTATCGATCAAACGCGACACTTCGCCGCGCGAGTCCTTGATCGGCTTGCCGGCTTCAATACACAACGCTAGTGCGATTTCGTCAAAACGCTCCTTGAAGCGCATGACACAGTGGTTGAGCACGTCTTGGCGCTGATACGGCGCGAACGCTTGCATCGCTTCCTGCGCGTGCACCGCAGCGGCGATGCCCGCATCGATTGCCTTGGCATCGGCCAAGGCAACCCGCGTCGCCACCTCGCCGGTGTATTTGTCGGTGACGGCGAGATCCGTGTTGGCAAACACGGCTTCGTTGGCGAGGTAGTAAGGATAGGTAGGCTTGAGCACGGGGAACCCCATAGGGCGGGCCTTGGCCCGCCGCATTCATGGTGAAAAATCGAAACGGACCTTGGAAGCGTTCGGCGGGCCAGGGCCCGCCCTGTAACCCGCCGCGGTCATGGTGAAAATTCGCAGTGGTCAGTGAAAGCATTCAGCGGGTCGAGACCCGCCCTACAACTTCGCCGACAACACCTTGATCTCGTTGTTCAAAATCCGATCATTGTCAGAGTAATCAATCGGCACTTCGATCAAGTCGAAACCCGGCTCTTGCAGAGTACGTTCTAACAAAGGCGCGAATTCGGCGGCGGTTGCGGGGCGGTGGCCGCGGGCACCGTAGCTTTCGGCGTATTTGACGAAGTCGGGGTTGCCCATGTCCATGCCAAAGTTGGCGAAGTTCATGTTGGCCTGCTTCCACTTGATCATGCCGTAGGCGTTGTCGCGCACCACAATCATGGTCATGTTGAGGTTCAAGCGCACGGCAGTCTCGATCTCCTGCGAGTTCATCATGAAGCCGCCGTCGCCGGCCAAAGCAACCACTTTGCGATCTGGGTAAACCATCTTCGCCGCCATGCCCGAAGGCAGGCCGGCACCCATGGTTGCCAGTGCGTTGTCGAGCAACATGGTGTTGGGCTCGTTGCAACGGTAGTAGCGCGCAAACCAGATTTTGTACATGCCGTTGTCCAGACACAGGATGTCTTTGGGACCCAGCACTTTTCGAATGTCGGCGACCAAGCGCTGCGGATACATCGGGAAACGGTCGTCGTCCTTGCCCTCTTCCAGATGCGCCGACATCGCGTCGCGCACTTTGTCGAAGAAGCGAAAATCCCAGTGCGTCTGCTTTGAAAGCCGCTGCTTCATTCGCCATACCGAGTTGGCGATATCGCCGATGACTTCCACCTGCGGGAAGTACACGGTGTCCACTTCGGCACCCAGGTAATTGACGTGGATGACTTTGCGCAACCCCTTGTTCATGAAGAACGGCGGCTTCTCGATCACGTCATGGCCGATGTTGACGATGCAGTCGGCGTTCTCAATCGCGCGATGGACGAAATCCCCGGACGACAACGACGCATTGCCCAGCCACAGCGGATGGTGTTCGTCGACCACGCCCTTGCCCATCTGGGTGGTAAAGAATGGAATGCCCAGTTCATCGACAAACTCGCGCAACATCTTGGAGGTGGTCTTGCGATTGGCACCCGCGCCTAGCATCAACAGCGGGTGCTTGGAGTTGGTGATCGCATCGACCGCGTGAGCAATCGACTTGTCGTCAGCCACGGGACGCCGCGAATGACTCTTCTTGATGACGATGGCATCTGAGTGCTCGTCGGCGATGTCTTCTGGCAGCTCCAGATGAGTGGCACCGGGACGCTCTTCCTCAGCGCGCCGGAACGCTTCACGCACGCGCGCCGGAATGTTGTCAGCCGAGACGATTTGCTTGGTGTACTTGGTTAGCGGTTTCATCATGTCGACGATATCGACGATCTGAAAATGACCTTGCTTGCTGAGCTTGACCGGCTTCTGGCCGGTGATCATCAGCATCGGCATCGCGCCAAGCTGGGCGTACGCCGCAGCGGTAACGAAATTGGTGGCACCGGGACCAAGTGTGGCCAAGCACACGCCGGCTTTGCCAGTGAGTCGGCCATAGGTGGCGGCCATGAAACCGGCACCTTGTTCGTGGCGAGTCAGAATAAGCTTGATGTTGGAAGTGCGCAGCGACTCCAGCAGGTCGAGATTTTCCTCGCCCGGAATGCCAAAGATGTACTCGACGCCCTCGGCCTCAAGCGCGCGCATGAACAGATCGGATGCCTTCATTAGACCGCTCCCCTTGCTTTGATTGATTGACAGACTGACTGCTTGGCTCAACATCCCCGGCCAGTGAGCATAGCTCGCTGGCGTTCATCACTGCCGGCGCATGCGCCGACTCGCGGTTCCCGCGACCGCTCTTCACCCCGACTCGCATTCTCGACCCGTAAACAGGGCAGGTCAACGCGCTCGCAACGATAGCTAGGCCATGCCGCGGTTACTTCGCCTCGACCTCCTGCACGGTCACCGTCAACGCGCCATCGGTCAGCCTCACCCTGAGCTGATCGGCAGCGTGCACAACGGCAATGGAGGTGACCACTGAACCGTCGGGTTGCTGCACGATGGCGTATCCCCTGGCCAAGGTGGCGAGCGGTCCAATGGCAGTGAGTGTCCGCGCCAGTGCATCCACACGGACGGCCTGCTGTGTCAGTCGATGTTGCATGCTGGCATGCAAGCGCTCGCCCACAGAGAGGCAATCGCGATGCAGTTGGGCAAGCCGCCCACGTGGCGCTTGCATGCGCAATCGATCAGCGCGCGCGCGCAGCCGTTCCTTCAGCAATTCAAGCATTCCGGCCTGCTTGCGTTGTAGGCGCTGAGACAGCGCGCTCAAGCGTTCCGCGTGCCGCGCCAAGCGTTGCTTCGGGTGCTGTTGCGAGAGGCGCAGATGCAGCTGGTCTAGCCGTTGACTCGCGCCCTCTAGGCGAGCGATAACACGGCTACCCATCTGCGCGACACAGCTGGACAAGCGTGCGCGCAGCTCGATTTGATCGGGAGACAAAGCTTCTGCGGCGGCCGATGGCGTCGGCGCGCGCAGATCGGCGACCAGTTCCACGATGCTGATATCCGTTTCGTGGCCAATCGCCGCGATCACGGGGGTACGAGAAGCAAACACGGCGCGCGCCATCGCCTCGTCATTGAAGGCTTGCAGATCGTCCAACGAGCCACCGCCGCGCGT
Source organism: Pseudoxanthomonas sp. (assembly GCA_031408455.1). Lineage (GTDB taxonomy): Bacteria > Pseudomonadota > Gammaproteobacteria > Xanthomonadales > Xanthomonadaceae > JANNWF01. The sequence goes on from JANNWF010000478.1 coordinate 9,993, forward strand.
CAGCAACAGCGCATCAAAGCGTTGACTGCGGTCGGCACGGCTGAGCATTTCAATAATCTGCGCCGCCGCCCCAGCGCCTTGCACCAGCACTGGCAGCAACTCCACTTCGATCAAGGGAAAACGGCGGCGCAGGACGCTCAGCACGTCGTGGATCGCTGCTCCGCCCGGCGAGGTGATCACACCCAATCGAGCAAGCCAGCGCGGAATGGAGCGTTTGCGGCCTGGCTCGAACAGGCCTTCTGCCTCCAGTCGCCGCTTCATCGCTTCGAAGGCGGCGCGCAAGGCGCCTTCTCCGGCTGGCTCGATGTGTTCGACGACCAGCTGAAAGTCTCCGCGTGGTTCGTATAAGGTCGCCCGACCACGCGCGATCACCAAGTCGCCATCGGCGGGCTTGAAGCGCAGCCATTGGCTTTTGGGTCTAAACATCGCGCAACGCACCTGCGCGTTGCGGTCCTTCAGGTTGAAGTACAGATGCCCCGATGCTGGTCGCATGAATCCACTCAGCTCGCCCTCGATCTCAACCAGCGGAAAGCTGTCTTCGAGCAGCGAGCGGGCGAGGGCAGTGAACTGGCTGGGGGTGAGCACGCGGTCATTTGGCATGGGGCGAGTTTGCCCGAATTGGATAGCGACGCGGCGGTGAAATCGAGGCCTGAATAATCGTGACCGCCTTACCGAGGTCCGCCGCGCGGGCTGCCTGAGCCATCTCTGCTTTTTCTGCGACGGGAGGTCGAAACGGCGCCCGACTAGCGATAGGCTGCTTGCATCCGCAGCGCGGGGGCGGCATCCCAATCAAGCACCACGGGAGTCAGAGCGATGAGCAAGCAGTTCACGATGACGCGACGGGCTTCGATCCAGACCGCACTCGGCGCCTTGGTGTTGGGCAGCACCAGTCCCTGGGCCGCGACCGTCACACCGGCGCAAACCGAAGGCCCATTTTTTCCCACGGTCGATCAAGTCGACAAAGACCTCGACATGACCATAATCGAAGGTCACAGCGAGCACGCGCAAGGCGAGGTGGTCGATGTGCACGGACAAGTCGTCGACGAACAGGGCGCGCCCATTGCCGGTGCCTTGGTCGACGTGTGGCAGGCCAATCATCACGGTCGCTACGCGCACGATGCCGACACCAACCCAGCGCCGCTCGATCCGCACTTCCAAGGGTGGTCAAAGTTTCGTACCGACGCCGAAGGCCGCTACCGCTTCCGCACCATCATTCCCGGCGCCTATCCGGTTTCCGCCGAATGGTCACGCCCACCGCACATCCATTTCAAAGTGGCACTACGCGGCTACCACGAGCTGACTACGCAGATGTACTTCGGCGGCAACAAGCTAAACGATGTGGATCGCTTG
>JANNWF010000479.1:0-9403 GCA_031408455.1 Pseudoxanthomonas sp.
AAGTTGAGTCGAGCCTGCGCCTCCAATTGCAGACGGCACCGGCGCGTGCGGTAGATCGCCGGACGCTCCAGCATAGCGCGCAGGAAGTGTGCGCGGGCAGGGTGGAAGATTTCTGGCGGAATCTTCGTGAACTCGTGGCGAATGGCGTTCCGATAGTTCTGGTAAGTCTCAGGACACGCGCCGAGGACAGAAAGGTCAGCGTCGAGCAAGGGGTCAAACGTCGGGTCGGCATCCGTGTGGCCGTCGGTTGCCAGCACTGCACGCGCCACCAAATCGATGTCGAACGTCGGAAGTCCGCATTCCGCAAGCTGTCGGCGTGCAAGCGCCGCGCTTTGCTGCTCGTTGTCACCGCGGCCAGGCCAATAGATGGCGTCATGGAACCACGCCGCAAGCTTCAAGCGCGGGTCCGCGTCGAGCTCGTCGAGCATGTCCAGCACATGCGTCAGATGCTGAGGGTCGTGGAAGCGCCGATGGCGCTCGCTGTAGCGTTCGAGCAGTTCATTGCCAATGGTGCCTGTTTCAACCATGCCCAGTCCTTGGGCGAGTTCATGCCAACGTTGGATCAACTCATGGGACATCTGCGGGTCCATTAGTTGGGTGAACGCCCAAGTATTGAACGCAAGCTATCAGTGCAACGGGGTTTGTGCAATATTAATTGGACTATCAACCAATAAATAAGCGATGGGACGCCGCCCTAACACCGAACTCCGCCGAGAGCAGATTGTCGACGCCCTCCAGGCCGAGATGGCCGCGGCCGGGTTTAGTCGTGCAACGACAAAGTCAATCGCTGAGCGCGCGGGTCTGGCTCCGGGCTTGGTGCACTACCACTTCAAGGACAAGGAGGCGATCCTCCATGCCTTGGTCGACCGTCTGATAGCTAAAGCCGACGCCCGATACACAGCGTTGTCGGCCACGAGCGAGTCGCCGGCCGACAAGCTCCGCAGCTACATCGCCGCCCGTGTCGGGGAGGGTGCGGCCTCCGACTCAGAACAAGTCTCGATATGGGTAGCCCTGATTGCGGATGCGATGGGGATTCCCGAAGTGAGAGATCGCTTGTCCGCATGGTTGGCACGCGACCAAAAGCAGCTCACTGGACTATTTCGATCGGCGGGTGTCGGTTCACCGTCAGCACACGCTGCGCAGCTGATCTCTGCGGTACTGGGCTCGTTCTCGCTGCACGCGCTGCGCGTGACCGGGGTGCCCAAGGGCTATGCTGCGCCCCAATTGCGCGCTTGGCTAGACGCACTGCCTAAGTCATTGTCACGTGCCACGACCAAACAGCCGGCCGCGACAATGACGAGAACCGGCGACGGCGGCAACTGACGGGAACAGTCAACTGACCGACCGCGAACACTGCGGTCACTCGCAATGAGTACACAGTCCCACCTTTCCGATGGCTCCAGCTCTTTGAGAAGATGGGGGCAAGAGTTCAGAAGCAGCATTCCCCAGGCGCGCGAGGTGTGATTCATGTTTGGACGTCTGGCAAATACTTTGTCGCCGGAACAAGTCGAGCGGATCCGACTCCGCACTGATGGCGCGCTGGACCTGGTCAACGTTCGCGGCGAACCGGCCGGTGGGCCCGAGTTCAGGCTGCAAAGGATGTGATAGGCGTCCGAACTCTGGAGTAGGCCATGTCCCGCATCCTCGCTCCACTCGCTTTGGCGCTCGGCCTGGCGCTCGCCACCGGCTCCGCCGCGCAGGCGCAGGTCATCGACAGCATTTCCCTCAACTACAGCCCGCGTACCGGCGATGTCTGGCTTGATACCCGCCTGAGTGATGTCAATCTCTTCGCGCGCGGCGACACCGACGGCTTCATCGACGATGTCGTGGTCAGCTACGGCGCCCCCCGTCCCTACGTCCGCGAGCTGCTGTTCGACCGGGGCTGGGTGCCGGCCGATGTCTGGTACGCCTGCCTGCTGGCGCAGCAGTTGCGCCAGCCCTGTTCGCAGGTGGCCGACGTCTATCAGCGCGACCGTGGCCAGGGTTGGGGCGTCATTGCCCAGCGCTTGGGCATCAAGCCCGGATCGGCCGAATTCCACGCCCTGAAGGGCAAGGTCGGCAAGGGCCATGACCGGGTCAAGGCGCGCGGCAAGCCGGCGCATGCGGGCAAGCCGGCGCATGCGGGCAAGCCGGCCCAGTCCGGCAAGCCGGCCGCCTCTGGCAAGCCTGGCCAGTCAGGCAAGCCTGCCAATCCCGGCAAGGGCAAGGACAAGGACAAGGACAAGGGCAAGGGCAAGGACAAGGGCTGATGGCGCCTTGATCGCGATCAGTTCCGGCGCATGCGCGCAGGAACCATCGGGTGCAACCCGTGGCAACTCCAGCAACACCCGCAGTTCCCCAGCGCTGCCCGACTTTTGGGATTTCAGAGGCTACGTGCAAGTTCGCGAAGGTTGCATCATCTATTGCTCTAGGCTCGGGTATGACAACTAGCTCTCTCGGAGGATGCTCCTAGCCCCCTCAGACCGCACATGGCTGATGCGGCCGCCGGACTGCGTTGACGTTGTCCGGAGCGCATTGAAATCGGCCCGGCTTTCGTGGAGGCTGCCTTGATTAGGTGCCCGTAGGCAGGGTCGCAATTCGACCCATTTCGGCCAGTCGAGAATGTGTCGGCCGAGCGAAGAGTGGCCGTTCGTTCACACACCGTAGCGCGCGAGGCGGCCCGTTCGGCGTTTGCCCCAGCGTGCAAGCGCAGCGGTGAATTCAGCGCGGTCATCCGGCGAAAGGCAAGCATTGTGCGCTCATGCTCAGCGCTCACGGATCGGGAACGCGCCGTGCTCCTTCAGCTGCTCTGCCACTGCCTTCGAGTCGCCCACGACGATAACCGACATTGATTTTGGGTCGAAATATTTGCGACCCATCGCCTGCACCTGGGCGGCACTGACGGCACGGATTTCTGGAACGTACTGGACGAGATACTCCGCCGGTAGGCCGACCAGCCAGTTGTTGGCGAGCGTAGCGGCGACTGCGCCCTGCATCTGGTTCGAGATCAGATAGCTACCGGCGACATAGCGTTTGGTGTCCTCCAGTTCCTGGCTGGGGACGGGCTCATCTCCCATGCGCCGCAGTTCAATAAAGAACTCCTTGAGCGCCTTGCCAGTGACTTCGTTGCGGACATCGGCAGACGCCATTACGCGACCGCCAACAAACAGAGCATCTAGCCCGCCGCGCGCACCGTAGGTGTAGCCCTTGTCCTGGCGCAAGTTCTGCATCAAGCGCGAGCTGAAGCCTCCGCCAAGCACGCTACTGGCGAGTTGGAGCGGCATGTAGTCGGCATGCGTAGCGGCGATGGAGGGGCGGCCAAGGCGGATTGAAGATTGGACGCTTCCAGGACGGTCGATCAGAACATAGGTCGGCGGCGTGGTGCGAACGGCCGCGCCAGCTGCGGCCGCCGTTGAGCCGCTGGCGAGCCACCCTCCGAAGGCAACATCCGCGGCGCGCATCGCCTGGGACGGGGTCATGCGACCCGTTATCACCAGGAGCGCGCGATCGGGTCGGAAGCGGGCGGCATGTGCTTGCCGGAGCGCGTGCGGCGTGAGCGCACGGATACCTCCTTCCGACAGTGTGGTCCTGGCGTAGGGATGGACACCGTAGACCGCCTTCGCGAGGGCTCGCTCGGCCTTGAAATCTGGCTGGGCCTCCAGTGCTTCCAAGCGTTGACGCGCGTTAGCTTGGGCAAGGCGCACTTCGTCCTCCGGAAAATTGGCGGTGCGCACGATCTCTGCCAACAGCCCCAGCATTTGCGACGCTTCCGACGGAAGCGCATCGCCAACGACGCTGATCCCGTCTGCGCTTGCGATAGCACGAACAGAGCCACCAAAGCCCTGGGCAGCCTCGGCGATCTCTTGTGAGCTACGTTTAACAGTGCCGTCGTTGAGCAAATCCGCTAGCAGAGCGGCGAAGCCGGACGCGTCGGGTGCGTCGGCAGCCAGACCCGCGCCGCGCACAGCGAGCACCGCGTTGACGCGCGGAACGCCGCTTCGATGCATCACCCACACTTCCAATCCGTTCGCGAGCGCCTTTTTCTCAATCTGCGGGACCGGCAGTGGCTTGTCCGGTGCGTAGGATGGCAGTTGCTTCGGCGGCTCTGATTTTGGCCCGGCGAGCGCGGGACACGCCAGCATGCATGCCAAGGCAAACGCCAGTTTCGCGACCTGGCTTTTCATTGCTTCACCTTGGATGAATTCGTTGGCTCCGCGCTCCCGCGTGGGATGGGTACGCGGTCGATGACGGTACGGTTGCCAGGTGTGAGGTAGGTCTTCGCGACGCGCTGCAGATCGGCCGCGGTGACAGCTTCGATCCACATGGGGATGGTATTCACCACGTTTGCGTCCCCCCACAACGCATGCAGCTTCGCCAGCATATCGGCGCGACCGATAAAGGGTTCAAAGTGGTGGTGCCAATCGGCCATCATCCGCATCTTCACGCGCGAAAGCTCCGCTTCTCCAACGCCTTCGGCGACGAGCTTGGCGATCTCTTCGTCGAGCGCGGAGAGCACAGCGTCAGCATTGGTGGTGGGCTTGTACGGAGCGAAGACGGTAAAAAGCGTTGGACCGGCGTATTCCCACGGCCCAACCAAACCATGTGTATCGATACTCAGTGCAAGTTGTTTGCCCTTGACCAAACCCTGATGAAACCGGGAGGCATCGCCGGAACCCAGCACGTCGTTTAGCACCACCATCGGTGCGTGGTCCTTGCTGCCGCGCTCGGGCATCTTCCATGCCGCCACGATCGCCGGCACTTTCGCTAGCTCATCGGTCTGCCGCAGGCGCTTTTCCTGCGTGTTGAGGCCCTCGCTGAAATCAGGTGCCTTTGGCGTGGGGCGCGTGTCGATGCCACCGAAGTATTTCTCGACGAGCGCAAATGCCTCGGCCGGAGCGATATCCCCGGCGATCCCAATCACTGCATTGTTGGGCCCGTAGTAGTCGCGATGGAACGCCACCACATCTTTCAAACTCGCGCTTTCGAGGTCATCGAAGCTGCCGTAGCCATCGTGATTGTTTTCCCATTTCTGGAACGCGTGCAGACCGATGTCGATCCACATGAAGCCGCCGTAAGGCTGGTTCTTTACGTTGACGCGGATCTCCTCCTTCACCACGTCTTGTTGCTTTTTCAATGCCGCGGTATTGAAGTCAAGCATCTGCATGCGATCTGCCTCGAGCCAAAGTATTCGCTCGAGTGTGGTGACGGGCGCCATCGCGATGTAGTTGGTGAGGTCCGGACCCGTTGATCCGTTGAATCGCCCGCCACCGCCGGTGATGACCTTGTCGAACACGCCTGCCTTCGCATTCGCCGAGCCTTCGAACATCAGGTGCTCGAACAAATGCGCGAAGCCGGTGCGGTGGCGCGGCTCCAGGCGCGTGCCCACTTGGTACACCACGCTCACGCCGACCGTTGGCCAACTGCGGTCTTCAGAAATCACGACCGTTAGCCCGTTATCGAGTTTCTTGATCGCGACCGGCACCTGCCATCGGTCGGACTGCGCCGCGTGGGACGACAACGAAAGCAGTGCGCAGAGCACAACAGGGAAGATGGAATGTCGCATGTGCGTTCCTTACTGTGAGTGGCAGGACAAGTTGAGTTGTCCAGAGCGGCACACGGTCGATGCCCGGATCAAAGGCCACCATTGGGCACCTGTAGACGCCGGACCACGCCGCGGCTGGCATCCACCTCCAGATGATCGCCACTGCTGAGTGCCGAGAGGATGCCTGGCAGGTTCACCACCGCCGGAATGCCGAACTCGCGCGCGACGATTGCGCCGTGTGAGAGATAGCCCCCGGTTTCCATCACGATCGCCGCCGCCTTCAGGAAGGCAGGCGTCCAGGACGGATCGGTGGCGGGCACCACCAAGATGGCCCCGACTGGCATCTCCAGAGTGACATTCGGATGCGTGGCAAGAAACGCGGCACCCTGCGCATGGCCCGCGCCGACAACCTGCCCGCGCCACTCATCTCCAGTGGCGTCCGCGACCGAGGCTGGCAACTGCGCCGCCTTCAAGCTTGTTGCGCCGCGGGCTTGCATCATCACTTCGGGAACTTCGCGGCGCGTGAATTCTTCGTACTGGCTGCGACGCCAGGAGGCGCGTTCGGTCGCGGCGGCGCCCGCCAGATCACCTTCGGCCAAGGCAAGCAGTTCTTCGAGTGTCAGATGAAACGCAAGATCCGCATTCGCAAAAATGCGGACGCTAGACAGCTGCTCTGCGAGGTTGAGGACGAGCCGCCGCACCACGCCGGAATGGGCGATCAGGGCACTGCGCGCAGCTTCGCGTACATTGCGTTCGCTCGTCGCAAGTTTGACGAGCCAACGGACCAGCCATCGATGCCAAACGGGTAGGCGCTGTCGAATGCGAATTCGGGCTGCGTCGCGGACATTGCGTTGGCGTTCGGCAAGCGCTTTGGCGTCGCAGCCAATCAAGCTCAGCACGGTGTCGAAAAGGTAGTCGGGCTGTTCCTGCCAACGCGGTTGGTGCAGGTAGCTTTCGTACACGGCACGGTGGCCGTACCGGTGCAGGAATCCCTTGAACGCGAGTCGGAAGGAACTGTTCTCAGGGAGCTGGCTATCCCAGTGTTGGCCGACGCGCTGTGTTGACGTGAGCCAGGCCAAGGCGGGTGCATCGGCTGCGGCGCAAACAGCGAGCTGCATCAACTCATAGCTCTGGGCGGCGGTGATGCTGGGCTCGCCACCGCTTAGCAAGGCCGCAGCCACGGTGCTGCCCTCATTCGGGAAGTAGTGATCCAACAGGTTGAGCAGCACGGCCAGCGCGCTGCCCGATGCCTGCAGCAGCATGAGGTCCTCGGCACCGCGCATGCGCGCAATCTGGACGCGCAGGAGCTCAGCGGACTCCTTCAGGCTGGCAGGTACGGGCAGCGCAAGCTGCTGCTGCGCCTGCTGATGTGCGCGTGCGAGCGTGGATCTCGCGCGCAAACGCGGCCCGATAATCTTCAGCAGGAACCGCGTGCCCCGCCAAGCGCGAACCAATCGCTGACCGAACGCCCCAGGTGGCACGCTGATGTCCGGCTGATGGCCGCCGATCAGACGGTTGTACGACTTGGGTGCGACATCGAACGCGTCAAACGCCTCCCACTGCAGAACCGCCGTCTCGAAGTAGAGCCGCCCCTGATGCAGGGCGGTCCTTTGCAGCCCAGGCAACAGCGGATAGCCCGCCAACGTCGCGGTGCGGGTCAGCATCTGCTTGATCAATGGACCAGAGAAGCTCCAGTCCAGCGCCGGGAAAGGGTCCGGGGCGACGTCGCGGGAATTGCCACGCGACCAGAGCATCGGCTGGTTCGCCAGCGCCGGGTAGCTTTGCCGGCTGCGCGCCGTGATTGGTCGCGCCTGCACTATCCAGAACGAACGACCATCCCAGACCCATTCCACATCGTAGTAGGGTTGGGTGTAGTCCAGTGCTGTGGCGACATCCTGAACCAACTTGCCGAGTGTGGTCGCGTGCGATGGAGTCAGCACCGACCGCGTCGCGAGTTCGGGCGGTGTTTCCACCAGCTCAGTTCCACCGTCCGCAGCGGCGACGCTCCGACGGGTCTTGGCGCCACGACGTTGCGCGACGAGCGACCAGTCTTGCTGCGGGAAGTCGCGCTGTAGCCTGTACTCATCACCTTCGATTTGCCCGGCGACGAGCGCTTCGCCAAACCCCCAGTTCGCCTGGATGACAATCTGGTCCTCGCGTCCGGTAATGGGATCGATCGTGAAGGCGACACCGGAAGCCACCGCCGGAAGCAATGGCATGACAACGACGGCCATGGCGTTCGAGGTGCCGCCGAGGCCCATTCGCTCGCGATAGGCCAGCGCCGCGGAATCGCCTGCAGAATCCAGTACGTCCTGCACGGCGGCGACTATTGCATCGAGTCCAAGCACGTTCAGATGCGAGCGGTAGATGCCGGCGAAGGAGGCGGCTGCGGAGTCCTCTGACGCCGCGGAGGAGCGCACCGTCAGCGGCCGGTCTGCCCAGTCGCGTCGCGCCAGTTCGTCGGCGAGGGCTTTCAACTGAGCAGCGGGCAAGGGCTCGCCACGATGTCTCCCGGCAACCGGGACGGCCTGGATGACAAAGCCCGGGGGGACCGGCAAGCCGAATCCGGCCAGCAGACCGAGCTGCCAGCCTTTGCCGCCGGAGACCGCAGGTCCGGCCTGAGCCGCTGCCGGCCAATCCAACGAGGGTTGGCTCACTTGGACCTGGCCGGTTTGCTTGCAGGCGCTGACTTGGCGACGCCATCGAGCAGTACGTCGAGCGCAAACAACAGCCGACCCTCCAGATCGTCGTCCTCAGGCTGGCTGAGCCAGACCACCACTGCACCCGTAGTCATGAACTCGAACAACCGAGCCAGCTCCTGCGGCGCGAGGTCGGCACGCACCTCTCCTTGCGCCTGCGCGCTACGGAACAGGATTTCAAGGATGGAATGCACACCGCTTCGCTGACGGTCCGCAGCGGACGCCGGTGCAGCGCCTATTTCGGTCATCCGGTAGCGTAGATAGCTAGCTACGTACGGTCGACGCAAACGATTCCATTGCGCCGATGCCTGCAGTAGCGCGGTCATCCGCGCCCGGAGGCCGGGCTCACGCGTCAGCGCATCCTTCAGTTGCGCCATGCCCCCGGCAAGTTCCATGCGGAACTGATGCGCCAGCAGCGCCTCTTTGACCGGGAAGTAGTTGTACAGCGTGCCCTTGGCCACATCGGCCCGTTCGGCGATCTGTTCCATCGTGACTAAATCGAAGCCATGCGCTTCGAACAGGGCGAACGCCGTGGCCGCGAGGTGATCAGAGGTCAGCTCGCGCTTGCGCTGGCGGCGACCGATGCTCTGGGCCGGTGCTGGTTCCATGAGTTGCCCCAAACGTGAACGATGCGCAAAATTATACGACGGTCATATATTCCTCGACAAGCAACTCAGCATCTGTGCAAAATTCCAGCCGGGATTTGCGCAAGGCTTCAACCACTCTCTGGGGAGACGCCACCATGCACCGCATCCTCCATCGCGCCGCGCTGGCGTTCGCACTTCTGTTGCCTTTTGCCACGCTTTCCGCAGAACCCCTGCGCTACGTGCTGCTGGTGGATGGCGGCAGGGTGGCGGGTGAGACCGTGATCACCGAGCAGCCGGACGGTTCGGTCAAGACGCGCTACATCTTCAAGGACAACGGTCGCGGGCCAGAGATTGAAGAGACCTACACGCTGCGCGACGACGGCACGTTCGCGACGTACCAGGCCACCGGCACCTCCACGATGGGGGCCAAGATTGACGAGCAGTTCGAGCGCATTGGTGATCGCGCCATCTGGAAATCCGCCAGCGAATCCGGCGATCAGGTAGTCGACGGCACCGCGTTGTTCATGCCGCTGGGCGGCAGTCCGCAGGCTGGTTCGCTGGCGATTGCGGCCATCGCCAAGCGCGGCGATGGCACC
>JANNWF010000480.1:0-3383 GCA_031408455.1 Pseudoxanthomonas sp.
TCGGTCGACTTCATCAAGCGGCACATCTTTCCCGGCAGTTTCATTCCCTCTGTCAGTGCGATGCTCAGCGCGTCCGCACGCAGCAGCGACTTGCGACTGATCGATCTGGAAGACATCGGCCCCAGTTACGCGCTCACCCTCAATCACTGGCGTCGCCGTTTTCTGGCACAACGTGAGCGAGTGGCCGCGCTCGGTTACCCCAAGCGCTTTGAGCGAATGTGGGAGTTTTATCTGGCGTATTGCGAAGGCGGCTTTATCGAGCGCTCGATTGGTGATGTGCAGATGTTGCTGACCCGACCCGGTGCGCGTCGCAATGCTTGGCTACCTGATTTGTACGCGCAATGAGCAGCGCCATGACTGCCTCCAAGTGGGCGTGGGTGCCCAATGTGATTGGTTTCCAGATCGTTTGGATCGCCTCCGTGGGCGGTGCCGCGCGCGGAATGTGGTGGGCTGGGCCGCTGGCCCTGCTGGTATTCGCCAGCATTCAGTTGTTTATCAGTCGCTGGCGTGTCGCTGACTTCCAGGTGATGGTGATTGCGGCCGTGGTTGGATTTGCGATTGATTCACTATGGGTGCAATTGGGTTGGATCGAGTTTCAAAGCGCGCAGCCGTGGCCAAGTTTGGCGCCGGTATGGATCGTGGCGATGTGGATGGGCTTTGCGCTCACCCTCAACCACTCCTTGTCGGCGCTGAAGGCACACACGGTCATCGCCGTCGTGTTCGGCCTGATCGGAGGTCCATTGGCGTACTGGATTGCCGCGAGTGTTTGGCACGCGGCGACCATCCAAGCGACCTGGTTGCCCTACGCCGGACTGGCGATTTCCTGGGGCTTGGTCACTCCAATGTTGTTGTGGCTGGCGCAGCGTTTGCTGCCAACCGCTGCCGCCCGCGCAGCCTGATCGATGTTTCCGTGCGAGCCACTGCTAGCCGTGTTTGCCGTCTCTGTGGTGGCAATGGCGGCCACTTGGGAGTTGCAACGACGTACCCAGAACGCCGGCTACGTGGATGTAGTGTGGGCCGCGCTGATGGGTGGAGCGGCAATTTTTTATAGTGCCGTGGGTGCGGGCAGCAACGCGCCGCGCTTGCTGGTGGCAATGCTGGGTGGAATCTGGGGCTTTCGGCTGAGTCTGCACTTGTTGTCGCGAGTGCTGCACGAGGCCGAGGACGGGCGCTACCGTTTCTTGCGCGAACATTGGGGCGGTAGTCAGGCTAAGTTCCTTGGGTTTTTCATGCTGCAAGCGGTGATGACCGTTGTGTTCTCACTGCCGTTCTTGGTCGCAGCATCCAACCCTATGTCCAATCTGGGCTTGTGCGCGTTTGCGGCGGTCGCCGTCTGGATATTCAGCCTGGCGGGCGAAAGTCTGGCCGACAGCCAGCTGGCGCGCTTTCGCGCCAACCCAAGCAACAAGGGCAAGACTTGTCGCGACGGCTTGTGGCGTTACTCCCGTCACCCCAACTACTTTTTCGAATGGCTGCACTGGTTTAGCTATGTTCTGCTGAGCATCGGCTCGCCGTGGTGGTGGCTCAGTCTCGCCGGCCCAGTTTTGATGGGCGCCTCGCTGATGTGGGTGTCCGGCATTCCGTTTACCGAAGCTCAGTCGCTGCGCTCACGCGGAGAGGACTATCGACGGTATCAACGCGAAACCTCGGTGTTTTTCCCTTGGTTTGTGCGGAAGAGCTAGGGACAAGCAGCGCGCTTGTTGAATCGATGCGGGGACTCAAACACAGCAGCGGAGCAAGCTCCGCTCTACCCAAGCATGGCTGAGCCACCCTCCTCTGCTCTGGTAGAGCCGACCGAGCGAAGCGAAGGCGCAAGCGAGCAGCGCGCGAACTCGCTCGGTTGCATCTGGGTGCTTCAGCTGCCAAGCCCAAACACCGTAAGACCCAAATAATCCAACACCAACCCACTCATGACCCTAATCGACTACGCCGAACGCGGCCTCATTCCTGACTCACTCCTCCGCTACGGCATCCGTCGTTTATGCAAGCAGCGACTGCATGACGAACACGCCAACGATGCGGTAGCCGCGTGGGAGCGCTTCCGCGCCTTGCGTGATGAGCTGCGCCGCAGTCCGCTTGCCATCGAAACCGACGCTGCCAATCGCCAACACTACGAGGTACCGGCGCGCTTTTTCGAGCTTTGTCTGGGCAAGCGCCTGAAGTACTCAAGCTGCTTTTACGCCACCGGCAGCGAGAGCTTGGATCAGGCGGAGGAAGCCATGCTGGCCATTTACGGCCAACGCGCTCAGTTGGCTGATGGGCAACGCATTCTCGAACTTGGCTGCGGCTGGGGTTCGCTGACTTTGTGGATGGCCGAGCAATTCCCCAAGGCCAAAATTACTGGCGTTTCCAACTCGAAGGGTCAGCGCGAACACATTCTGCGGCAAGCCGAACTGCGCGGCTTGGGCAACGTCGAGATCATCACCTGCGACGTCAACACGCTGGAGTTGCCGCATCGGTACGACCGCATCGTGTCGATCGAAATGTTCGAGCACATGCGCAACTATGCTGGCCTGTTGGCCAAGGTATCGCGCTGGTTAAAGGACGATGGTCGACTGTTCGTGCATATCTTTTGCCATCGCGAACTGATGTATCCGTTCGAAACCGAAGGCGACGACAACTGGATGGGCCGCTATTTCTTCACCGGCGGCCTTATGCCGGCGGCGGACACCTTGCTGCATTTCCAGGACGATCTTGTTCTGGACGACCAGTGGCGGCTATCGGGCACCCACTATGAGCGCACCTCCAATCATTGGCTGGCCAATCAGGACGCCAATCAAGCCGAAGTGCTGACGGTACTCACAGCGGTGTATGGCGAAGCCGAAGCCAAGCGTTGGGCACAGCGCTGGCGGATGTTCTGGATGGCCTGCGCCGAATTATTCGGTTACGCCGACGGCAACGAGTGGCTGGTTGGCCACTATCGATTCGCCAGACGCTGACGCGCTGCAGCGCGCCTTGTCCCGGGCTTCGTGGTGCCACGTGCGGCTGAATGATCGGGTCGCCACATTTTGCTGGCTGCAGCGGGGGCCGATGGGAGACCAGCCCTTTCTGGACCTGTGCAGGCATGACGTATAATTGCGGCCAAATAACCACCGCGACCTGCCGTGACCGAGCGCATGCACACTCCAATTCGAATGATCGTCCCGGGCTTGCTGCTTGCGTTCAGCGCAACAGCTGTTCACGCCAGCCCCAAGACAGCGCAAGTCGCGCCGGCGACCGGTGCTGTAACTGGGCAGCCATCAAAGCCGATCGATCTCGCGCCGCATCCGGCTGCGTCAGCGCCAGCAGCGCTGATCGACCCACTGATCGATCCACTGATCGATCCACTGATCGATCCGCTGAACGCCGCATCGGCGGAGGTCAAGCAGGTCGCGCGTTGGGTC
>JANNWF010000481.1:0-3417 GCA_031408455.1 Pseudoxanthomonas sp.
CGAGGTGGCGCTGCGCGCAGCGCGGGCGATGGCTTCGACGTGTTTCTCGTTCTTGTCGATCAACGAGTAATTCATCGCGAAGTCGTGCTCGGTATCTACCGCGCCTTCTTTCGGCACCAGATCACGCACGTGGCCAAACGAGGCCAACACCTGAAAGTCTTTGCCCAGGTATTTGTTGATCGTCTTGGCCTTGGCTGGCGATTCGACGATGAGCAGATTCTTGGCCATGCAGATAGTTGACTCGTGTGCAAAGGAATGAACTGGTGACCGCCGTAGCGGCACCGCAATCAGATCAAAGAGACGCCCGCGCAGACAAACTGCGTCGGCGTCCTTATATCAGTGGATGCACAGGGCTTTACGCGCTGTCAAGCAAGGCAGCTGCGCGGTCCCCTTGATTTGAAGGCCAGACCGAGGTGGCGACAGGCATCAGCGCGAGTGCGCGTGGCTCAATGCAGGGGCTCGTTTTCATCATCAAACATGTGGTTCTCCATCCACGCGAATGCGGCTTCTTGCCCGGGCTGGTTGAACAGCACCATCAGCACCACCCACTTCAGATCATCCAGATCGATCTCATCGGAGTCGAGCGCCATCACCCGATCCAGCACCAGCTCACGCCGGGTCGGATCCAGCACGCCGTTGCGCTCCAAAGACATCAGGAAGCCGCGACATTCGCGGTCTAGGCGCGCCTCTTCGGCATCGACATACACACGGACCGGCCCCAACGCCGCGCGCGTATCGACATCTGGCCGCTCGCGCGCCAGTTCATCGAGCCAATCAAAGGCTTTGCTGATTTCGGTGGGACTGAATCCGGCTTGCAACAGGCCGGCTTGCAGCGATTCGCGATCCCGGACGGCGTCCGGGTCTTCGTAGAAATAGTTCTCGAAGAGGTACAGCAGTACATCCAAAATGGTCTCTTTCATCCATCCTCGGCGGCGTGGCTGGGAGGGTTGCGGACCTTAGCCCTGACGGGCGTAGCGGCCGTGGCTGACGGCAACCCGACCCTCCAGTTCCAATACAAGGAGCATGGCGGATAGGCCTTCGACGGTCAACCCGGTGCGCTCGGCGAGCATGTCAATGCCGACCGGGTCATGACCCAGCGCTTGCCATAGGCGATCATGATCGGCGGCGTCGGTTGCCGATGCGGCAAGTTCCGCAATCACCGGTGGTTCGTACTGACCCAGTCTCGCGGCAAGGATGCTGCCCAGTTCGCGTGCGGCGGGGGCGAGTGCATCCAATACTTCACTCGCGCTTTCCACCAGACCGACGCCCTCACGAATCAGCCGATGACAGCCGCGCGCCATCGGATTGTGGATCGATCCCGGTAATGCGAACACTTCCCGGCCTGCCTCAGCCGCGAGCCGGGCAGTGATCAAGGCACCGCTTTGCAAACCAGCCTCGATCACCACGACACCCAGCGCGAGTCCAGCGATGATCCGGTTACGCCGCGGAAAGTGCTCGCGCTTTGCGCTGGTAGCGGGCGGGAACTCGGTCACCAGCGCACCGCCAGCATCGACGATGGTGTGCGCAAGCTCACGATTGACCGCGGGGTAGATGAGATCAGGTCCCGTGCCCATGACCGCAATGGTGATCGCCTTGGCGTCCAGCGCGGCGCGATGCGCTTCGGCATCGACGCCATCTGCCAAACCGCTGGTGATGCTCAACCCCGCCCGGGCGAATGCAGCTGAGAAATTGCGCGCATTGTCTCGTCCACCCGAAGTCGGGTTGCGACTGCCCACGACGCCCACCTGCGCGGTCCACAACGCGGCCGGAGCGCCGACAACGAACAGTGCAGCCGGCGCGTTGGGCGTGCGCGCCAGCAACGGCGGGAAGTCTGCGCTGTCCGCGCAAAGCAGGTGGTGGTTTGGCAAGCCCAGCCAATGCAGGTCGGCGGCGAGGGCCGCTGCATCGCCTTTTCGCAACCACACAATGCTAGCGGCAGGTAGTCCCACGCTGCGCCAACCTGCTGGCCCTGCATCCAAGGCCGCTTCCGCGCTGCCGAAGCGCTCGATCAGTGTGCGTATGCGAGCGCCCCCGAGTCCGGGGGCGCGAAGTAAGGTTAGCCATGCCTGCGCCGCTAGCGGCGCTTGGGTAAGCGGCACGGCGCTAGGCGCGCCGTCGTTGCTAACGTCAACCCTGATTAGGGCAAGTTGACGGGTGCTTTCAGCACGTCTTCCAAGCGGGCAGGCCGCACGCCGTCCATGATCAGCCCGTAACTCACCTTTTCGAAGGTACGGAAAATCATCACATGACCGACAAACTCATCGGGAAGCTTTACCTTGTTGCTTTTCAAGTCGTTGTTGATGGGATACGGATGCGCCACCTCGTCAACGACCAGCTCACCCGGATGGTAGATCGAGTAGACCTGACCATTCTCGACGCCTTCGCGCGCGCCCGCCGACAAGGCAACCACGTCACGCGGACCGCCATAGACGAAACGGTCGGTCTGCGCCAACACGCGCATGTCTTCGGGCACTGAACGCGGAGCGCGCGGCTGGAAAGAAAGGTCATAGGGACGGTTATCCACCGGCATCAGCAGGTCGCCCTTGCGAACTTCAGTGCCTTCGTCGGCCAGCATCAAGGTGGCCGGATCGCCTCCCACCGTGATCGTGCCAGTAGCTCGCTCGATCACCTCATAACCCAACACTTCAAAGCCATTATCGGACGCGGCAAAGTACGCCCATTGAATGCCCGAGGTCTTCGGGTCCAAGCCGTGCGCCAAGCTGTAGTCGTCCGCCTTCAGACGCTTGCGGCCGTTGACCGGATGCGGATGCACGGCAAAACGGACCGTGGGACGCACCACGGCAAACTCTTGTCCGGGCTCGAAATCAGCGCCACGCACGTACACGGTCTGCTGTGAGGTCGCCATCATTCGACCTTCCTCCAGCCCCAGCACATACGGCAGGCTTTCCATCGTCTCTTTGTCGATCACCCTCGGCTTGCGCAGAAAGGCTTCGATGTCAGCCAGTGGAATCGCTGGAATTGAATCTAGCGGCTGCCGCCGTGCCTGCGGCGAGAGTTTGGTCACCGACAGGGTAGGCCGGCCGCCCAAATACGCCAAGCTGATGACGTCACCCGGATAGATTAGGTGCGGGTTCTCAATCTGAGGATTGGCTTGCCAGATTTCCGGCCACAACCAAGGCTCATTGAGGAAGCGGGCGGCAATGCTCCACAACGTGTCTCCACGTTTGACGACATATTCGTCAGGGTGGCCATCACGCAGGTCGACCGCCATCGCTATGCTGCTGATGGTGATCAAGGCTGCCGCGCAAACGGTAAGAAGTTTTTTAAGCATGACGGCCATGTGCCTGTTTCCCCAGCAGGTTTACTTCACTATAGCCCAAAGATTGCCGACAAACGAGCGCTCGCGGCCCATACAGTCTTGCAGCGTTAGAATAGCGCCATCTTTACTGCTTACGG
>JANNWF010000482.1:0-10295 GCA_031408455.1 Pseudoxanthomonas sp.
CGAGGAGGCAGAGCCAAGCACAAAGGCGCTCGTCATCGCTGGCGTCGGAATCGAGCCGATGCAAGAGGTCAGATTCGGCAAGTCCGCCGGAATCACGCCAAGGCCAGTGGGCGTAGTAAGTACGCCCGTTCGGCTGCAGCTCGAAGAGTCGCGGCAAGTGCGGGTGAAGTAGCTCTGGAAATTGCAGGCTGGCATGTGCGATGACCGATGCGGCCGCATCAGTGCCCAGATCGGCGAGAGCCATGGTGATCAGCTCGTCGAATGCGGCCTGCTCTACAAAGCTCAGAGTGAGGTCAAGAAAAGTGCCACCCTTTGGCAGTGCGGTCATCGCTGCTTTCGCAAAGGCCTCCGCCTCGGCGGGAGACGTGGTCACGAGGGCGACCAGACGCTCGAAAGTGTGATGATCCTGCCTCTTGCCGGCGAACTCGCTCAACAGCGTGTCAATTGCCATGAAACTCACTTGAACCACCCAACGAAGCTTTAGAAAAAGCAGCCGGGCGCTGCGACTCGGCTTCATCGGCAGCCACGGGGTTATGGCGCGTTGTCGTCATGCGGAAACCAACCCCCGGTCGTTGCTGGTTGAACACACAGCTAGCTTTCATCTAGCGATAGTTTCCGCCTCAACGTCTGCATCTGTGCCGGCTCCTCCGATGCGACCATCCAGACCGAGACTAAAAACCAACGCCGAAGCGTCGTTGTTCGCCACGCTGTAGAAGAAAGGCCTGCCCCAAGGATCTACCAGTTCTTGCTCCAGTGCATAAGGTCTTTGGCCGGACGCGCCTGGCAACGCAAGTTCTACAAGGGTGCCTGGGTACTGAGCATGTTCCAAGCGGTACTGGCTGACCTTCATCGCGACAAGTTCCAGCTTTGCCCGAACAAGACTTACTCCATCGTGACGGGAAAAGGCGAGTAGCAACCAGCCGCCAAACAACAAGGCGAACGCCAGTGCACAAAAGCCAAACGCCGCGAAAACCTTACGCATAAAGGCTGCTGACGAGGTAAGCGGCTGCGCCGCGAAAAAAAATCAGGAAACACGCAACTCTGCCTGCGCAGGTCCGCTTGATCTCAAGCCTAGAGCTCACTCGCCACGATCGAGCATTCGCCTGCTTGGAGGTGAATCTTGACGGTGTGCACCCCAGGCTCGAGTGGTCGGCTCAGGACCTCGTACTTCGGCCATTTTGCAGCCAGGCACTCCGCCCAAGCACGAAGCGGATTGTCAGGCTCTAGCAATGAGACAGAAACTGACCGCGACCCGCTGTAAACAACCTCAATCGTGAACTCTACGTCGGCTTCGAGGCACCTGCCTTCAACAAACGCTGGCTTGCAGGCCACGGCGGCGGTCTTGGAAGTTGCTCCAAGTTTCAACGGAAGTGCTGGAAGCAGTATGAGTAGTGAGTAAAGCAACACGTTCCATTCCATCGGCCTGGACGGCGCTGACCACGGAACGCACACGATGCGCCGCACGAAGGCATCGCTGATCTAGCGGAGGACCAAGAATTTGCGAGCAGTACAGCTCCTGCTGGGACACACGAAGCTCGAGAGTACTGTCCGAAATCTTGGCATCGAGGTAGACGATGCTCTCAAGCTGTCGGAGCAGACGGAAGTGTGATCGCAACGGTCGGCCGGTCGCCCGTCCTGGCGATCCGGCCAGGAACTGCCGCTGCCTCGATGGCAGAATCGCACTGCAGCTCGACAGTCAGCGCAGCGAACCGCATCGCTGCGCTCTGTGCATCCTACCGAAGCCCCGAGCTCCTTCAAGACCCAAAGCGCCGACAGCAAGTCGGCAATCCGGATGGGCTGGCGCGGGTACGGTGAGAGCGGGCACGATCGGTCGAAACACCGCGAACATGAGCCTGCGGCTGCACCGTGACTTAACAGGAATAGGACCGCACGCGCCCGCCCGACGCGGGTCGGGAACTCGGAGCGCCGCGCTGGTGCTGCGTTGCCAAGATTTGGCACCAGTATGAACGTCCTTTTTCGGGCATTTGGACGCACACCGATGCTGGGCGCGTTGCCGCACAGACCGTCCGGTGATCTATCCTTCGCCGAATGCGCTATCTGATTTCAGTCCTGATGTTGTGCCTGTCCCTCGTGGTCGCGCCGAGCGCTGCTGCGACGGACCTGTTGGCCCAGTTGTCGGCGTTGGCGCCGGACGCGGATATCGAGGTGCTCGGGCTGGCGCTCGCGGCGCGCGAATGCGCGACGACGCGGGGCATCGCTGGAGCGGGTGAACGGCTCGCGGTGATCGACTACGCGCGGCCGTCGACCGAGCCGCGCATGTGGGTGTTCGATCTGAGCGGGCCCAAGCTGTTGTTCGTCGAGCACGTCGCGCATGGTCGTCGCAGTGGCGACAACAGCACGAATGCATTCTCGAATCTCGAAGGCAGCCACCAGACCAGCCTTGGCTTGTTCCGCACCGGCGAAACCTATGCCGGTGGCAATGGCTATTCGTTGCGTCTGGATGGCCTCGAACCCGGCATCAATGATCGGGCGCGTGATCGCGCGATCGTCATGCATGGCGCGTCGTACGTCGATCCCGCGGCGGCGTTGCGCCAGGGACGACTCGGTCGCAGCCTCGGTTGTCCGGCGGTGCGGCCCAGCGTCGCCAAGCCGATGATCGATGCGTTGAAGGATGGCCAATTGATCTTCGCCTATTCGGCCAAGGCGGACTGGCGCAACGCGTCGCCGCTGCTGACCTGCGCGGTCGACAAGTTCGCGGCGAATACCGCGCCGCCCGCGGCTACGACACGTGCGTCGGCAGGCGTGTTCGCCGGCAACGCCGCGGCGGCCATTGCATCGGCCCGACCCTGAGTGCGCGCGGCGATCGCCGCGTGCAGCGTCTGGTCATGACCGTACAGGTCGTCGAAGAAGCTGAGCTCTCCGTTCTCGCCGACCATCGCGGTCAGAAAGGTGATGTAGACCGGAATCGGCGGATCCACCGCGACCGAAACCTGCGGGCTGCCCGGCAACATCGCGTTGCGGATACGTTCTTCTGTCCACTCCGGTCGGTTACGCAACACCCAGCGAGCGAGTGCTTCCGGATCGCCGACGCGCACGCAACCGTGGCTCAGGTCGCCGCAGGCTCCCGGTTATGCCACGGCGTTCTCGTTCGGCGGCAGCCAGCCTTTGGCCTCCACCGTGAACTACGTCACCGGCGCCACCAGCGGCAACCTGACCATCGTGCCGCTCGACAGTGACTCAGCCGGCAGTGACGTCACCGTCTTCTCGTTCGTGCTGGCGCAAGTCGCAGGCCACTGCGCTGCAGGGCACCAGCACCTTCGTCACCCAGAACGTGACGGCGAACGGCATCTTCGACATCCAGATCCCGGCTTGCCCGGCCACCTAAGCCATTACCGGCGCCGGCTGCCGCACCCCGGGCTTCAACGAGGCCAACTGGGCGATCAACGGCCTGTTCGGCTCGGGTTCGATCAACGCCTACTGCTCGGGCACCAACCTGACCGCTGGCAACATCACGGTCGAGGGCGTGGCGCAGTGCTGCCGCGTCCCGGGCAAGTAATCCACCACGGCCGCTCCAAAGCCCCGCCATGTGCCCCCCGAGGAGGGTGGCCTGGCGGGGCTTTTTCATGGGCGGGCCGGGGCCGACTCATCCCGTGAAACAGGCAAGTGCTTGGTGCTTGAATCACCGGGCGCTGGACTATCGGAGATTCGTGCTGCGCGTCGCCGCCGGTGCGCGCTTCCAGGGCGTCGCGGTTGAGCACGGCGATGCGGCCGCGAGCTTGTTCGATAAGGATATTCGGCGCCCCCCGTGCTTCGGTGTGTTACCGCACATTGCCGCGGCTGTCCTCGTTCAGGTGGGCGAACCCATAGTCGATCCACTGACAGCGACCGGGTGGTACGTTCATGGACAACAGGATGAGTGACAAATTACCGCGGGCGTTGCTTCCGCTTCTGCTGGTTCTGCCGGTGTGCGCCATCGCCGCACAGGCACCCGAGCCGGGCGTGCCTGCGCCGCCTGCCACCGAAGCGGTGGACGCTACGCAGATGGCCCCCACGGCGAAGGTTGCCGACACCGGGGACGCCGCGAATGTGCTGCGTGCGCAGGTGCTGCTTGATCGCCTGCACTTCTCGCCGGGCGAGATCGACGGTGTTGCCGGCTCCAACGTCGCCAAGGCGGTGCTGGGTTTCCAGCGCAGCCAGGGCCTGGCCGCCACCGGCCAACTGGATGACGCCACTTGGGCCGCGCTGGAGAAGCACGCCGTGCCCACGCTGGTGGACTACACCCTGCTGCCCGCCGACGTGGCGGGCCCCTTCACCGTGGCGCCGCGCGACATGATGGAAAAAGCCAAGTTGCCCGCGCTCGGCTTCGCCACCGTGGTCGAGTCACTGGGCGAACGGTTCCACGCCAGCCCCGCGCTGCTGCAGTCGCTCAACCCCGACAAGGCGCTTGATCGCGCCGGTAACGTGATCCGCGTGCCCAATATCGACGGTGCCGCCGAACTGCCCAAGGCGGCCAAGGTGGTGGTGGACAAGTCCGAGCTGGTGGTGATGCTGCTTGATGCGCAGGACAAGGTGTACGCGCAGTTCCCGGTCTCTGCCGGCAGCCGTCGCGATCCGCTGCCGATCGGTGACTGGAAGATCAACGGCGTCGCCCGCGACCCGGTGTTCAACTACAACCCCAAGCTGTTCTGGGATGGCAACCCGGCGCACAGCAAGGCCACGCTGCAGCCGGGCCCGAACAACCCGGTGGGCGTGGCATGGATCGACCTGTCCAAGCCGCACTACGGCATCCACGGCACGCCCGAGCCGTCGCGCATCGGCAAGACCGAATCGCACGGCTGCATCCGCATGACCAACTGGAGCGTTATCTTGCTGGCCAGCGCCGTGGCGCCGGGCATGCTGGCCACGCTGCGCGAGTGAGGCAGGGCGGGCCGGGAGAAAACGCATGAACCGAGGGGCGATCTTCGTGGCCGGTGCCTTGTCGGGCGCGCTGGCGCTGGGCCTGGTGCTGGTTTTCTGGAACACGCAGGCGCCGGCGGCACCGGCGACCACCGCGGTCGTGCCGGCTTCGCCGGCGTCGCTGCCGCCGGTGGAACTGCCTGCGCCGCAGGTGCCGCGCGGCGGCAGCGAGGTCGCGCCGCTGCCGCGTACTGCCGTGGTGGTGGTGCCGCCGTCGCAGCCCGTTCCGGGCGAACTTCCGGTGGACCCAGAGGCTGCGCCGGTGGCCGATCCGAGCATGACCACGGCCGCGACCGCGACCGACCCGGCCGCAGCCGGGCCCCTGCACGCGCTGTCGCTCATCATTCCGGTCGAAGGCATCGGCGCCGCGCAACTCTCCGACACTTTCACCGACGCGCGCGGCGCAAGCCGCGTGCACGACGCGATCGACATCATGGCGCCCACCGGAACGCCGGTTCGGGCGGTGGCCGATGGCCGCATAGTCAAACTCTTCAACAGCAAGCCCGGCGGGCTGACGATCTACCAGTTCGATGCCACCGACACGCTGGCGTACTACTACGCCCACCTCGACCGCTACGCCGATGGCCTGGCCGAAGGCCAGGTGCTGAAGCAGGGCGACCTGGTGGGCTACGTGGGCTTCACCGGCAACGCCAACCCCGCTGGCCCGCACCTGCACTTCGCGATCATGGTGCTGGGGCCCGAGAAGAAGTGGTGGCAGGGCGCGGCGATCAACCCTTACCCCTACCTGCGGGCGGCCGGCTCACAGTGAAGGGGCGGGGCCGTTGGCGAGCAGCCACGCCAGCGCGGCCAGGTTGATGGCCACCGTCAGCCAGAACGCCGCCAGGAACGAGGGCTTGCTGGATTTGTGGCGCAGCCGGCGCTGCGCCAGCAGGGCACCCGGCCAGCCGCCCAGCAGGGCCATCAGATGCAGGGTTTTTTCGGGCGTGCGGCGACCGCCTACGCGCGCGGCGGATTTGTCGCGCGCGTAGGCGACGTAGGCGATCACGCTCATGGCCACGTAGGCCAGCAGCAACAAGGCGTGCGTCATGCGCCGGTCAGCCCCCATCGGGGTGCACAGTTCCACCAGGGTTCCGTCCGGGGTGCGCAGGCAGCACACCACCTGTCCCCGGGGCTAGGGTGGTGGGGCCTGTTTCGAGTTCGCCGTAAAGGCCCGATTCGTGCAGAAACTTCCGCGGCAGCCCGAAAGCGGCGGTGAAGAAGGCCAGCGAGGCCGCGACGTCGGGCACATAGACGATGGTGTAGCCGAGTTTCATGGAGTTCCTTGCCAAGTGGGAGGGGGCCTTTCTACCGCAGACGGGTTTCATCTTTCATCCGATGAGACAGCCAAGTGCTTGAATCCCTTTTGGCGCTTCCGAAAGGGGGTGACATCCGCTCGCCAAGGTTCGGGTTGCGCCCCTGCCTAGGGACGCTCCGACAACACAGCCTCCATGAAAGCCAAGGCGGTTCAGGTTGACGATGCGGGCTGACCGTGTAGTCAAACCGACTGAGTAGGGAGCACCTGAAGGTTCATGATGTTTCATCGCGGCGCAGCCGCTTGCCACATCGGTAGGCCTCCAATATGCGTTCCTTCGTCAGCCGAGCTTTAGCTCTGCTCACCGCCTTCGCAGTAGCAACCTCAGTCGCCTCGCCGGCGCTACCACCCCTTCGAGCGGAGATTGAGTCTCTGCTCAAGAAACTTCAGGACTCTGGCTGCGAGTTCAATCGAAACGGCTCTTGGTTTGCTGGGGACCAGGCCAAGAAACACCTCACGAGGAAACTAAATTACTTGGAGAGAAAAAGCCTGATCAAAACCAGCGAAGACTTTATCCATCTTGGTGCCTCAGCCAGCAGTTCGAGCGGCAAGCCGTATCTGGTTCGATGCGGCTCAGCTCAACCCGTTGAAAGCAAGATTTGGCTTCAAGACCAATTGAAAGTCCTTCGGCGGTCCGAGTAGCCTGCGTGTGCGCGTGAACGACCGCTTTGCTCTGGGCGGCAGAGGCTTGGAGTGACCGCTGTGGTTCGATTGCGACCATTAAGAATCTGCGCTGGCTGCCGTTTGCGTGTCTGCCGGGCGGGGAGCACTGACCGCAGATCAAATTTTGAATCTGTTGAATTTACCCATTGCTACCCAACAAATACGCGCGCACGGTTCGCCGTGAAATTCCTCTGCTATTGCTACGGATAATTCTTGCAGCAGCGAAGACGATTGCCAGGCACACAACAGCGTACTTTCATGTGTACAACATGAATTGAGGTCAAAGCGATGTCCACGATGATTCAGATTCGCAATGTGCCAGAACACATCCATCGAACCTTGAAAGCGCGCTCGGCGCTGCTTGGGAAAAGCCTGAGCGATCTGAATCTGGAGGAGCTGCAAGCAATGATTTCGGTACCGTCAGCGCAAGAATTGCAGTTGGAATTAAAGAATGCGGCACCGTTTGCGATGCGCGCGAGCGCCGCCGAGCTGATTCGGCAGGAACGAGATTCGCAGTGAGCCGGGTGTTGGTGATCGACGCATCGATCGTGGTCGATCTATTGGGGCGCTTTGATCCCGCGCCGTTGGAGCAACTGCTGTTTGCTGCGGGTGCCGTGCTAGTGGCTCCGGCGCTGCTCGATATTGAAGTCCTGCAGGTGCTGCGGCGGCTCGACACCAGTCGGGCGCCATTCCAAGCAGTCGCACCGATGTCTTGGCATCATTCAAAGCGCTACGAATTCGGCGTTACCCTCACGAATCGCTGCTCGATACCATTTGGCAGCTCCGCACCCATTTAACCGCCTACGATGCAACGTATGTGGCCTTGGCGCGCGTGCTCGGCGCTGAACTTGTGACCCGCGACCGGCGCTTGGCGGGCGCTCCGAAACTTGGGATTAGCGTGGTCACACCATGAACTTCATAGCCGAACTCAAACGCCGCAACGTGATCCGCATGGCCGGGTTGTATCTGGTCGGCGCGTGGTTGATCACCCAGGTCGCAGGCACCGTGCTGCCAATGTTCGGTGCGCCCGAGTGGGTGGCGCGTAGCGTCGTCATCCTGCTGGTGGTTGGCCTGCTGCCGGCACTGATAATTTCGTGGGTGTTCGAGCTGACCCCGGAAGGTCTGAAACGCGATGCCGATGTCACGCCGGGCCAATCCATCGCCCCGCAAACCGGCCGCAAGATGGAGCGCAGCATCTTGGTGTTGTTTGCGCTGGCCTTGGTATTTTTCGGTTTCGACAAATTTTATCTGGCACCGCAGCGGGAAGCCGCGGCGATCAGCGTGGCCCGGGAAGAAGTCAGAGCACAAACGCTGACGGAAGCAAGGGCCAGCGAAAAATCCATCGCGGTAATGCCGTTCGTGAACATGAGCTCCGACAAAGAGCAGGAATACTTCTCCGACGGCATGACCGAGGAGGTTCTGAATGCCTTGGCCAACGTGCCGAAGCTGGCGGTGACCGCGCGAACGTCGGTGTTTTCGCTGAAGGGGCAAAACAAGGATGTCCGTGAAATCGGCAAATTACTCGGCGTGGCATTCGTGCTGGAAGGCTCGGTACGCAAGGCCGGCGACGAACTGCGCATCACCGCGCAGCTGATCCGTGCCGACAACGGATTTCATCTGTGGTCGGAAACCTACGACCGCAAGCTCGAGAACGTATTCGACCTGCAGGCCGAGTTGGCGGGCGCCATTGCCAAGGCGCTGGAGTTGCCGCTCGGCTTGGGCGGTGATGCCGCGTTGGTCGGTGAGCGCTCCGCCGACCCGCAGGCCTATGCGCTTTACTTGCAAGCGCGTGCCGGGCATCGGGCGCGCGGTGATGGCGTCAAGAAATCCGTCGAGCTGTATCGCGAAGCGCTGAAACGCGATCCGAGCTTCGCACCCGCGTGGGCCGGTCTGGCCAACAGCCTGGCGGTGTTGCCCTTTTATGTTTCCGCAGCAGAGAGGGTCAATGCGCCGCAGTTCATGGCCGAGGCCGAACAGGCGGCGCGGCAGGCGCTCGCGCTATCGCCCGACTTGCCGCAGGCGCACATGGCACTGGCGTCGGTTTACACCTTCCAGTGGCGATGGGCTCTGGCCGAGCAGTCCTTCAAGCGCGCGCTGCTTTTGTCCCCGAATGACGCGGAGCTGCAGCACCAGTACGCCGACTGGCTGAGCGCCGTCGGGCGCGGTGAGGAAGCCTTGGCGGCATCCAGCAAAGCGGTAGAGCTTGATCCCTTGGCCCCGATCTACCTCAATGGCAAAGCCAACATGCTGTGGCACCTTGACCGTCAGGATGAAGCCATCGACGTGCGCCAAGCCGCTTACGCGCTGGGGCCCGAGCTGCCGACGACATCGAACAATCTGTTCCGAGCCTATCTGCGTGCCGGGCGCCTCGATGAGGCCGAAAAACTGCTGGATGAGATCCGTCCGTCCGCCTTGGCCGAGGCCGCTCGCGATCCCACCGCGGACACCACCCGGGACCCGCAGCGCGTTCGCCGCGGGGTGATTCGCGTGTTGCGTGACCCGGCACAACGGGAGGCCGTTCGCGAGGAACTCGACGATGAAGACAACGCCCAACTGCGTGATGCGCTCTTGCGGCTGGGCTCGACGCCGGAAGGCATCGATCAGCAGTTCAAGAATTTCGAGGAGCAGCTCGAGCAGCACGTGAACGGCGTGGACCCGATCTGGGTACTGCGCAGCGCTCGCTACGCTGCGTATCGCAATGACCCGCGCTACATCCGGCTTCTGAACATGGCCGGCTTCGATGACGAGGGCAGCATCCGATGAGCAGTTTCTTGTCGGAACTCAAACGCCGCAACGTCATCCGCATGGCTGGGTTGTATCTGGTCGGCGCGTGGCTGATCACCCAGGTCGCAGGCACCGTGCTGCCGATGTTCGGTGCACCGGAATGGGTGGCGCGCAGCGTAGTGTTTTTGCTGGCGATTGGATTTGTCCCGGCGCTGATCGTGTCGTGGGTGTTTGAGTTGACGCCCGAGGGGTTGAAGCGCGATTCGGAGCTTGAATCGACCGCGTCGATCACGCTCCACACCGCGCGGCGCATGGATCGCATGATCATCGTCGTGATGGGTCTCGCGCTGGGCTACTTTGCGGTCGACAAGTTTGTACTGGCGCCGACGCGCGTGCCCACACCCGCCGCGGCGGGCACGAACACTGCGGCGACGACCGATCCGGCGGCAGCGCCGAAGCCCCGGGAAGCCTCCATTGCCGTGCTGCCGTTTGCCGACATGAGCCAGGCCAAAGACCGTTGATCAATATCGAGCGCGCCAAGCTCGACATGGCGCCACTGCCATGATCGAGCGAAGCGAAGACGCAGCCGCGAAGCGGCCGAACGAGCGAAGCGAAGACGCAGCCGCGAAGCGGCCGAACGAGCGAAGCGAAGACGCAGCCGCGAAGCGGCCGAACGAGC
>JANNWF010000483.1:0-4636 GCA_031408455.1 Pseudoxanthomonas sp.
CAGCGGCAGCTCGGGATCGAAGAGTTCGAGCAGTGGCGTGCCTTCGAACAACCACCGCTGCGCGACGGCGCCCCGGATTACAGCGCCGCACGCTTCACCGCCGCCCACCAGCAACTAAAGGATTTCCAGCAGCGACTGAGCGCGATCGACTCCGATGCCTGGCCGATCCACCAACAAGTGGACTGGAAGCTGGTACAGGCCGAAATGCACGGCTTCGATTTCAATCACCGCGTGCTGCAGCCCTGGGTCCGCGATCCGGCGTTCTATCAAACCCTGCACATGGAACAGAGTGATGTCCCGGCGCACGAAGGTCCGACCAATCACGCCACCTTGGAAGTGTGGACGTACCGCTTTCCGCTGAGCGAGCAAGACGCCGCGCGCATGGCCGACGCGCTGTCGGTGATCCCGCCGCTGCTTAAACAGGCGCGTGAAAACCTGACCGGTAACGCGCGCGACCTCTGGATCGCGGGTATCCGCAATCTGCAACAGCAGGAGGCCGATCTGATCTGGCTGCAGCAACAATCCGGCCCGGCCGCAAGCCCGGACTTCAGCGCCCACTTGCGCGCCGCGCAGACCGCCACGGCTGACTTTGTCGCATGGCTGCAACGCGAGGCACCCAACAAGACCGGCCCGTCCGGCGTCGGCAAGGACCACTACACCTGGTATCAGCAGAACGTCCATCTGGTGCCGATGACCTGGCAGCAGGAAGTCGACCTGCTGCAGCGTGAATTGGACCGCGCCTGGAGTAGCCTGCACCTCGAGGAGCAACGCAATCGCAGCCTGCCGCCGATGCAGGCCGCCAACACGCCGGAAGCCTTCGCTGCGCTCACCGAGCGCGGCGTGCAACGTCTGATGAAGTTTCTCGCCGACAAGCAGATCATGCCGATCAAGCCGAACATGGAACCGGCGCTGCGCGCGCAGATGGGGAGCTTCGTCGCAGAAGATAAGCGCAACTTCTTCGCCATCGGTATGCACTACGACCCGGTGCCGCTGTACACCCATTTCTATCACTGGTTCGAACTGGCCCAGGTGCGAGACGAACCGCATGCCAGCCCCATCCGTCGCGGGCCGCTGCTATACAACATCTGGGACAGCCGCATGGAAGGCATGGCTACCGGCGTCGAAGAGATGTTCCTGCACGCCGGCCTTTACGATGACAGCCCACGATCACGCGAGATCGTGTGGATCATGCTCGCGCAGCGCGCCGCGCGCGGCCTAGGTTCGCTCTACGCCCACGCCAACGACATGACCATGGAACAGGCTAGCCAGGTGCACGTGACCTGGACCCCACGCCACTGGATGCAGCGCGAACCCGACCTGCTCAAGTTCGAACAGCATCTCTACCTGCGCCAACCCGGCTACGGCACTAGCTACGTCGTCGGGAAGTATCTGCTCGAACGCCTGATGGCGAAAGCCGCCAAACAACAGGAGGCCCGCGACGCCTCGTTCGTGATGAAGACGTTCTTCGAACAGGTCAACGACATCGGCGCAATCCCGCTGTCGCTGGTGGAATTGGAGATGGTGGGAACGGCGGCCGGGCTTGCGGACAAGCCGCATGAAAAGGGGCGGACACAGCCCGCTCCCGAACAATAACGACGAGTGTCCCCGATTCACTTTTTGTCGTCGTCCCCGCCTTCGCAGGGATGACGACGCTCGCAGTGGCTCTACAGCGTCCGTTCGCCCTGAGGTATCGAAGGGCCCTGCACAAAGGAGACGACGCCGGACTGACTTCGTCGCCAATCCGAAAACCACGCCGAGTCCGACGCGAACCCAGCGATCGAGTTGTACGCGGTGGAGCTGACGCACGGCATCCGCCGGGAACTCGCCGACGTCGTGCGCGCCCGTGACGAGCGACGAGATCGCGGTGCCGATTCACAACGGCGACACCAGCCTCGCGTGGACGAAGGCGGCGTTGCCGGCGAACTAGCCCATCGTCGCGCGCACTTCGTGAAGGGGCGCAATCGACCCGGAGCGGACAGTCGAGGCGAAGTCATTCTGGGAGGTGGGAGGCTTGCGGGCTTGCCCATTCATCCGTGGCTGGAGCTCCCGGCGTGAGCTGGCTCGCGCTGGTGCTACTCGAAGAATGTGCAGGTCGCGGCCAACGGCAGCCGCTCTATGTCCGGCACCCGGCACGCCGGCGCCGGGTGGCCGACGACCAGTAGCAGGTATGACATCTCGTTCTTTGGCCGATCCAGCAGGGTGTTGAGGAAGGCCATCGGGCTGGGGGTGTGCGTCAGCGTCGCCAGCCCGGCGCGGTGCAGCGCCGCGATCAGCAGGCCGCAGGCCAGGCCCGTGGATTCGTGCGGGTAGTAGCGCTTCTGCGGGGCGCCGTCGGCGCGTACCCCGGTGCGCTCGTAGAACACTGCGATCAACCAGGGGGCGATGTCGAGGAAGGGCTTGTCGGCGTCGGTGCCCAGCGGCGCCAGCTCCTGCAGCCAGGCCGCCGGCGCGCGGTGCCCGTAGAACTCGCGCTCTTCGGCTTCGGCGGCGGCGCGGATACGGGCCTTCAGCGCAGGCGCCGACACTGCGACGAAGCGCCACGGCTGCTGGTTCGCGCCGCTCGGTGCCGACGTGGCCGCGCGCAGGCAGTTTTCGATCACCTCGCGCGGCACCGGAGTTGACGCGAAGCTGCGCACCGTGCGCCGCCGCTGAAGCTCGTCGGCGAAGTCGCGCGCGCGTTCGATCCGTTGATCGTCGGAAAGGGCCGGTAAGGCGGGGGCCGGCCGCGTCGGCGCCGGTGAATCGTGCTTGCTCATGGCGGTTCGTGCGGGGACAGGCGGAAAAGTCTACGCCGGCGCGCGGATCACGGTCGCCGCCACGGCCTCGACACCCCTTGGGCGTGGCCCTATGGACGAATGTTCGCTCCTGGCCGGACCGCAACCGATGGCACGGACTCAGAATTCACGTACCAGCGCGTCACCGAGCCCGAACCGTGGGCCAAACGACCAAGCCGGGAGTTTTCACACAGCCTCGACCCATTTCGGCCAGTCGAAATCCCTTCGTGCCAGAGCAGAGCGGTCGTTCGCTCACGCGCCCAGTACTGGACGAACTGCTCCAGGCAAGCGGCGACGGAACACGGAACTTAACTATGTGTGTATGGGCGCCTCCGTCAACTGCCTGAAACGCCCCGAGATTTGTGGAGGCCATTCGACAAACTTTGCACGCTCACCGCGGTAGCGATTAGGACGGCAACCGCGAGCGCGCTTCAGCTCTCGCTCGAAGCGTGCGTAAAGTTCCGCATGGTCTTGAGCGGCAGCTGGCCGGTCCTCACGCGAACTGGACTTGATCTGGGCATGGCCAGAAATAGGCGCTGACAGGAGCAGGAAGGTGGCAGCAAATACGCACAGTCGGGTCATTGATGGGTTCCCAAAAAGAGTCCGGGATTTCCGCGGAAAAACTGGGTCAGAGTGGGGTCAGTGTGGGTCAGAGTGCAGTTCCCGGTGCGATCTGCCGATCCGCTGCGTCGATCGGAACTGACCACTTTCCCTATAGCACCGGCACCATCACGACCGGCACGCTGCTTTGCCGCAGCACGGCGTGGCTGATGCTGCCGACCAGCAGGTCGAACATGGCGCCGTGGCCGTGCGTGGCCATCACGATCAGGTCTGCCTCCAGACGAGTCGCCTCGCGCAGGACGGTGTCGGCGGTCGGTCCCTGAATCAGCAACGCGGTGCAGTCGACGCTGAGATCGCGCAACGCCTGCGCATGAGCCTGCAGCTGTCGGTGTTCCTCGCGATGCTCATGGGCGACCTGGTCGCGCACCGCCGATGAACCCGCGTCGTAGCCCACGAAATCCGGCTCGGGTGCGGCGACATGCAGCAAGAACACGTCGGCGTGCATCGCGCGCGACAGCGTGATCGCCGTGGCGAGCACGCGTTCGGTGGCGGAACTCAGGTCCAGAGGTACCAGCAGGCGCATGGCTCAGTTTCCTGGAGCTTGAGATGCAAACGCGCGCTCGGCGAGCGGGACCAGGGCGGCGGTGAAACGATCCGCCTCGCTGGCAGACAGATGCGACCATTCGGGCAGTTGGTACCCCTGTAGTTCCGGGTGGTCTTCGAAATGGATGCCGGTCACGCCGGCTTTGGCAATCAGCACGTCCCAGGTCGATTCGCGCGGCAAGCTGGCGCGCTCGAAATCCAGCAGCTTGTCGCCACTGGGTGCGCGCACGAACACCACCTCGACGCCGCGCGCGCGCAGTTTCTTCACGGCCGCCACCGCCTTGTCGATCTGTTCGTCGCGAGTCTGCGCAGCCTTCGCGAGTGCTTCCGGTGGCAATGGTTTGAAGTTCTGAGCCCAGATGCGCTGGGCCATGCCCTGGTACTCCGGATCGTTCTCGACCTTGTCCCACATGCGTGTGTTGCGATCGACCGCGGTGACCATGATCTTGCGCACGGCCTCGCGCACCGGCACGCCTGGCCGCGTCGGCCAAGCCTGGCGCTTGAGCACGGTGAACAGCGCAAAGTCCTCATCGTAGAAGGCGAGCCAGGGTTCCAGCAGCCAGGTCGACAGCAGGTGACCGGACCGCTGCGCTAGGGTTTCCTTGCGATAGTGCTTGAGCGCGTCGATCCGCAACGCGTAGCCACTGAAGAACAAGCCCGGCGTCACCCCGATCAACAGTCGTCCGGTCAAATCCGCA
>JANNWF010000484.1:0-14208 GCA_031408455.1 Pseudoxanthomonas sp.
GCATGATCGGGATGCCATCGACGATGAGATAAATAGTCTTGCCATCGCGGGTCAACAAGCCCGCCTCGATAGCGTCTGAGCACTGGCTGCCATCCAGCAAAGACAAAGTCTGCGATGACTGCGCCAGCTTCACGCAATCGAGTTGACGCGCATTGAGCAGTTGCACCGGTTGCTTGCTCAGCGGGCAACAGAGAATTTCCAGTAATCGTTTATCGAGAGCCATCTCGCATTCTTGCCGACGCGTCTTCAGCGACGCTTGATGCCCGATTCTGTCAGCGTGGGCTTACGTCTACAATACGCTTTTGTGAGGCCACCATGATCGAATCGCTCGCCGTGTCGCCCTTGGTGGGCGTGGTTATGGGATCGCGCAGCGATTGGGAAACCCTGCAACACGCGGTCGACAAGTTGGTCTCGCTGGGTGTTCCGCATGAGGTGCGCGTGGTTAGCGCGCATCGCACGCCTGATTTGTTGTTTGACTATGCTGCGCAAGCGGCAGCACGAGGATTGCGCGCCATCATCGCTGGGGCGGGCGGTGCCGCGCATTTGCCCGGCATGTTGGCGGCAAAGACGACGGTCCCGATTCTCGGTGTGCCAGTGCAATCCAAGGCTTTGAGTGGCCTTGATTCCTTGTTGTCGATAGTGCAAATGCCGGCCGGAGTGCCCGTCGCAACTTTCGCCATTGGCGCAGCCGGTGCCGCCAATGCGGCTTTATTCGCGGCGGCCATGTTGGCCCACGAGCATGCCGATGTTCGCGCTGCGCTGGCCGCCTTTCGGCAACAACAGACCGATGCCGTGTTGGCAGCACCAGACCCGCGCCAACCATGACCGCAACCGTTGGCATCCTTGGCGGTGGCCAGTTGGCGCGGATGTTGGCCTTGGCCGGCGCGCCGCTGGGCTTGCGCTGCTTGGTGATGGACACCGTGGCCGATGCCTGCGCCGCGCAATATGTGCCGCTGCTGCTTGCCGACTATTGCGACAAATCGGCGCTCGCTGATTTTGCCAGTCGCGTCGATGTCGCCACCTTCGATTTTGAAAATGTACCTGCCGAGAGTGCGGAATGGCTGGCTCAGCGCATCCCGGTGTTCCCGGGTCCGCGTGCATTGGCGGTGGCGCAGGACAGGCTCGCCGAAAAGACCCTATTCCAAGACCTTGGCATCGGAACGCCACGATTTTCGGCCGTGCAGTCGCGGCCAGATCTCGATCGCGCCTTGAGCGAAGTCGGTGCGCCTGCAATCTTGAAAACACGACGTTTGGGTTACGACGGCAAGGGCCAGTTTCGCTTACGCACTGAGCACGATGCCGACGCAGCCTGGGCGGCGCTGGGCGATCAATGCGAGCGCGTCGGCTTGATCTTGGAATCCTTCGTGCCGTTCGAACGCGAGCTTTCCGTCGTCGCAGTGCGCGGCCGCGACGGCGAAGTGCGCACTTGGCCGATCACGCGGAACTGGCATTCCGACGGCATCCTGAGCGCCAGTCTTGCGCCGGCAACGATCAGCCCAGAAATTGCCAGCGAAGCACTGGCCGCCGCCGGACGGGTGGCTGAATCGCTCGATTACGTCGGCGTATTTGCGCTCGAATTGTTCGAAACGCCGCACGGTCTGTTGGCCAACGAAATGGCCCCGCGCGTGCACAACTCGGGGCATTGGACGATCGAAGGCGCGCATTGCAGCCAATTCGAGAACCACCTGCGCGCGGTGCTCGGCCTACCACTGGGCCCGACCACCACGCGTGGCGTGTCCTGCATGCTCAACTGGGTGGGTGAATTACCCGATCCGCTAGCCGTGCTGCGCTTGGCCGGCGCGCATTGGCACGACTACGGCAAGTCACCGCGTGCGGGTCGCAAGGTCGGACACGCGACGTGTGTGGCTGACTCGGCCGAGGCGCTGGCGGTGATGTTGGAAACACTGGGCAAAGCGCTTGAACGTGAGTCTCAGACCGACGGCGTTGTTCATGCACTGCGCGACGGGTTCTGATCCGTAGTGCAGCCGAGTAAGCTCGGCTACGTACAATATCTCGCACAACCGAGGCGCGGCATGCCTGCTGTAGAGCGGAGCTTGCTCCGCTGCGCCGCGCCCGCGTCATCCAAGAGCAGCCAAGCGAGTTCGCGCGCTACGCGCGCGCCTTCGCTTCGCTCGGTCGGCTCTACAAGGACGGTTAACTGCGAGGCGTAGCGACAGTTGGTTCGTGGCAACGCACCCTTAGGCTCAAGGCACTAACTGCAATCGATACACCGTAGCTCCCGGCAAGAACTCGCTTGGGCGCCCTTGCATCCAATCGCTGTGGCCGGAGTTCCAGAATGGCGATAGCGGATGGCCGGTTTGACCGGCTGGGGCGTTGATAATGCCGTCAGCCTCAAATCCAGGTGCCACCACCATTCGCTGGCTGGCGCCGAAGCTAACGCCCTGCACGCGCGGCATATGCGAATCGCCCGGCAGCGGCTCAATGGCCATACACAGGCTATCGGCAATCCCTGCGGGCAGCGCGCCGGCCAAGGGATGGCAGATGCGCGCGGTGTTGCGCTCGCCCCAAGTGCGTTGTTGTAGCGGACCGAGCGCTTCCAATTCGGTGACGACGTCAGTAGCGGCAGCGGCCAACAGTGCCTCCCATCCACCTGCGTCGGCTGCCAGCCAACCGTCGGGGCGTTGCTGTAGCAACGGCCAGACCAAACCTTCCAACTGATTGACCACCGGCTCTTGCCAACGCTCACCTTCGGCGGCTTTGGCTTTGGCAAACAGAACCGTGGCGATGCGCTCGATCACTTTGCCGCGGAAAGCGCGCACGAGTCGGTAACTGACGGCGTCGATGCTGGCTTGACCTTCCCACTCGGCGGTTGCGTCGCGCAATCGCGACAACTCAGGTGATGTCGCAGGGGCGGTCACTTCGCGCAGCAGTTGCCACCAGCGCTGCAAGAACAGTGCGCGGGTGTCGAGTTGGATGGCCAGCAGGTCGCTTTCCGAAAATTGCTGACGCGCGCGCAAGTCATCACGGATTTGCCGCTGGCGAGCACCCAAGTCGTAGCTGCCGGTGCCAATGAGGCGCAGCGCGTCGCCGTCTGCGACCCGCGAGTTGGCCGTCCACAAGCGGCCGTCGGCGGGATCAAGCAACTGTGGCACCAGTGCGGGAGCCAGCCACTCGGCATCCCAATCACAACCAGCGAGCGGATTGAGTGGACGTTGCGGATCGCAGTCACCCAATCGCTGTGGAATGCGCCCCGCCAGCGTCCAGCCAATGCGGCCAGCGTGATCGGCGACCACTAGATTTTGTGCGGGCATGCCAAGGCGATGGGCGATGGCAATGGCTTGGTCCACGTCACTGGCGGTGGCCAAGTCGAACAAGCCAAGATCGAGGCCTCCAGGCCGATGCATGGTCCATATCAATGCCAGGGACTGCGGCTTGTCCGATCCATCCTCGCCAGCTTTGACGATCTGGTCATGGAGCACAGGACCCCAGCGCGTCTCGCGCACGCTCAGGGTCTGATCTTCTGCCCCGGCGACCGCAATGATCTCCTCAAAAACGCGCACGACTTCATCGCCATCCAGCGTTTGGTAGCGACCAGCATCGCGATCCGTCCAACTAACTTCCACCCAGTCCAGCCAATCGCCATAGCTATTGGTAAAACCCCACGCAATGCGACCGTTGCTGCCAGCGACGATCCCGGGCACACCGGGCAAACTGAAGCCACTGACATCGACCTGACCGTCGACTGCGTGAGCGTCGGCGTAGCGAAGCCGCGCTCGGAACCAGATGCTGGGCGCGCGCAAACCAAGATGCATGTCATCGGCGACGATGGCGCGGCCGTCCTTGGTCAAACTGCCAGCGACGGCAAAATTGTTGCTGCCGGTGGCGACGCCATCGACCGCCCCTTCGACTTCAACCGGCTTGGGTTCGGCAGCGGGCTGGCCATTACCATCCGCATCGATCCGCCAAGGGCTGCTGGGCAGAATTACTTCTGCACGTGGCTCACCCATCAGCGGCGCGTCGAACTCGCTGCCGTCGCTGGCCAGAATCTTGATCAGATCGGCGGACAAATACTGACCCAAACGGCTGAACATGTACTCGCGTCGATTGTTGGAATCGTGCAGGTCGAAGGCCATTGCAGCGACCGCCAACAATGAGTCTTCGGCTAGCCACGGCTGCGGTGTCTGTCGCAGTAGCAGATACGGCCACGGCCGATTGCGCAGACCCGCCAAGCCCTGATTGACGCCGGAGACGTAGGCACTGAGCAAGGCAAGGTGATCGGCGTCTAGCGCTTCGATCGCCGCATGCATGCGTGCGCGCATTCGATGCATCCGCAACTGGCGATCTCGCGCGACGGAGACGGGTCCAAACAGCACCGACAATTCGCCAGCGGCGCTGCGGCGCAACAGGTCCATTTCGAAGTAGCGTTCCTGGGCATGCACAAACCCCATTGCATGCACCACGTCGCTCGCGTTAGCCGCCGAAATGGTCGCCACGCCGCCGGCATCGCGTTCGACGCTGGCGGCCGACGCGAGTCCAGCCAAAGCGTGCTCGCCTTCGAGCTGAGCGAGGCTGCCGCGGACGCTGTACGCGGCGAAGCCTGCGAGCAGGGCGAACAGCGCCAACATGATCCAAGCGCTGCGTCGAATCAGCTTAAGCATGATGTCCTCTTTCCGGCGCACGCCGGAATCCAGCGGTTGGGGCCCGAACCAAGATTCCTACAGAGCTGGATCCCGGCTTTCGCCCGGATGACGAGCGCTGCGAAAAGAGCATTGCTCACTGACCCTACCCACCCGCCGCAAATATCACTACATGGGCAAGGTCGGTGGTGACGCGAATCTCGTCACCCGGCGCATGCCGAATATGACTTGGGAACAGGGCGCAGACTTCGCTGCCATCAGCGAGTGCCAAGGTGAACAGCGTCTCCGCGCCGCGAAACGCCGCGCTCACCACTCGAACCGACACCCCTGAGTCGCCATCGGGCAGCAAGTCATCCGGCCTGACCAACACACCGACCGAGCTTCCCTCGGCCGACGTCGTTGGCACCTTGCCGCGCAACACGCCCAGCGCGGTAGCCACGCTTCCATCGCCAAGCACACGGCCAGCAATCAACTTGCCCTCGCCCACAAAGCGCGCGACGAACGCCGATGCGGGGCGGTGGTAGACGTCAAATGCCGCGTCCCACTGTTCTAGCTCGCCCGCTCGCATGACACCGAGGCGATCAGCAAACGAAAATGCTTCGGCTTGATCGTGGGTAACCAGCAGCGCGGCGATACCCAGCCTGCGCAATGCGCCGACCAAGTCATCGCGCAAGCTGCTACGCAGGTGCGCATCAAGGCTGGAAAATGGCTCGTCCAACAGCAGCAAATCCGGTTGTGGTGCCATCGATCGCGCCAGCGCGACACGTTGCTGCTGGCCACCGGAAAGCTCGTGCGGATAGCGCTGTCCCAACTCCTGCAAGCCGAACATCGCCAGCATTGAGTACACACGCTCGGTACGCAATGAGCGATCCAGTCGCTGCAAGCCAAATCCGATGTTTTGCTCGACCCGCAAATGTGGAAACAGTGCCAAATCCTGAAACACAAAGCCCAACCGGCGACGCTCGGGCGGGCTCTGTTTGGCGGTCGACGAAGCCAGCTCACCGCGTAGCAAAATGCTTCCCGCAGTGAGTGGCTGAAAGCCAGCAATCGCCCGCAACAACGTGGTCTTGCCACAACCGCTGGGCCCCAACAGGCAGCCCAGTTCTCCTGCCGCCAATTGCAGCGAGACACCGCGTACAACGGGGTGTCCGGCGATCGCACAATGCACGCCATCGAGTTGCAGCAAGGGCGGCGACTGCTCCGACATGTCGTCAGTCACAGTCGCTGCATTCGCCGCCGCTTCATGCTCGCGGGTTGGGTCCAACGCCGATTGGTGCGTCGGATCGACCTGATCGGTCAAACCAGCCGGGAGGCTACGAAGTCCCAGTTCACCAAGTTCCAAAACGCCTCGACGTATTTGGCTCGCGCATTGCGGTAGTCGACATAGTAGGCATGCTCCCACACGTCGCAGGTCAGCAATGCGGTGTCGGGGCCGGTCAGCGGTGTCGCCGCGTTGGAGGTCGAGACAATGGCCAAAGCGCCATCCGGACGCTGCACGAGCCACGCCCAGCCGGACCCGAAGGTGCCGATGGCGGTCTTGGTGAACTGCTCTTTGAAGGAGGCGAACGAACCGAACGACTTGTCGATTGCCTCAGCCACTTTTCCCGTGGGCGCGCCGCCGCCGGTCGGCGACAGGCCATTCCAATAAAACGTGTGATTCCAAATCTGCGCTGCGTTATTGAACACGCCGCCCTGCGAGCCACGCACGATGGTTTCGAGATCGGCGTCGGCAAACTCGGTGCCTGGCGTCATGTTGTTGAGGTTGGTGACGTAGGTCTGGTGATGCTTGCCGTAGTGGAAATCGATGGTTTCAGCAGAGATATGCGGCGCCAGCGCGTCGCGGGCGTAAGGCAGTGCGGGCAATTCGATAGCCATAGTTTGTCCTTGGTTGGCGAGGCATGTGGTGCATCAAGGTCGCCGGATTCAGCGCGCCTGTGGGAAAATGGTAACAAGTCAGGCGGCATTGCCGCGTCGCGACACTTTCACCCTAGCTCATTCAATGTCGTGGCGACGATGCCGCGCGGAGAACACCATGACTGTTTCAGACCGAATTCGCAGCCTCGTCGAGGGCGCTCCGATTGTTCTTTTCATGAAGGGCACCCCGCAGTTTCCGATGTGCGGCTTCTCCAGCCGTGCCGCGCAGGCATTGAAGGAGTGCCGCGCTCAGTTCAATCACGTCAACGTGTTGGAAGACCCCGAAGTGCGCGCCAACCTGCCGCGCTTTTCGAACTGGCCGACGTTTCCGCAGTTGTTCGTCAACGGCGAACTGATCGGCGGTTGCGACATCGTGGTGGAGCTGCACGCGGCGGGTGAATTGCAGCGCATCGTCACTGAGGCACAGAAGGCGGCTTGAGTGAGCAATTACACGTGATCGCGCTCAGCGACATGCTCGCACCGGCCGATGCGCTGGCCGGCCGGGTGATCTTGATTACCGGTGCCTGTGGCGGCTTGGGCGAAGCGGCGACCCGTGCCTGTGCGGAGGCAGGCGCGACCGTAGTATTGCTGGGACGACGCGTGCCCAAGCTCAACAAATTGTACGACGCAGTCGCCGCGAGCGGAGCGGCAACGCCAGCTATCTATCCGCTGGATATGGAAGGCGCCACACCCACCGATTACGCGCAGATGGCACACACCATCGCCGGCGAGTGCGGTCGCCTGGACGGCATCCTGCACACGGCGGCCGCGTTCAAAGGACTGACCTCGATGGCCAGCACCGCGCCTGAGGATTGGGTGCGCGGGCTGCACGTCAACGTCACCGCACCGCAATTGCTGACCCAAGCCTGCCTGCCCTTGCTGAGCAATGCCAGCGATAGCGCGGTGGTGTTCGCACTTAATGACACCGCCGCCACGTCGCGCGCCTACTGGGGTGCCTATGGCGTTGCTCAACAGGCGTTGCGCGGACTAATTGCGGTGCTCGCCGACGAGCTGTCCTCGGGTCCGATTCGCATCCACGGATTGCAGCCTGGCCCCATGCGCACCGCCCTGCGCGCACGCGCTTGGTCGTCGGAAGATGCATCGCAATGGCCGCCGGCGGCGGTCTATGCACGAGCCTGTGTCTGGTTGCTGAGCGAAGCCGCGCGGCCGCAACACGGCCGCATCGTCGAGGTCCGCGCGTGACCACGCTATCGGCGGCCATTTTGCTATTCATGATTCTGGATCCGCTCGGCAACGTGCCGGTGTTCCTGAGCCTATTGAATCCCCTACCCGCGCATCGCCGCCGGTTTGTGTTGGCGCGTGAACTGCTGATCGCGCTGGGAGTGTTATTCGCGTTTCTGTGGGCCGGTCAATACATTCTCGCGGCCATGCACCTGCGCCAGGAATCGGTCTCGATTGCCGGCGGCATCATCTTGTTTCTGATTGGCCTACGGATGATTTTTCCGTCCTCGGAAAGCCTGTTCGGCGAAGGCGACGATGCCGAGCCCTTTATCGTGCCGCTCGCCATTCCGATGGTCGCCGGCCCATCGGGCATGGCTGCCGTGATGTTGCTCGGCACGCAAGAACCGCACCGCATGGCCGACTGGAGCTTGGCGCTGGCGGCCGCGTGGCTGGCAACCGCGATCATCCTGTTCAGCGCGACCTGGCTGTATCGATTGCTGGGACGACGCGCGCTGATGGCGGTCGAGCGCTTGATGGGAATGTTGCTGGTGGCGCTGTCGGTGCAGATGTTTTTGGATGGGATTGCGGTGTATCTGAAGTTGGGTGCGCCGGTTTGATGGCTGTGCTTGGCTAATGCCCTTTTTCCAACTTGCGGCACCTGGCTAAATGCTCGTCATCCGCGCGCAGGCGGGGATCCAGTGCTTCACGACAGCCCACCCTTGCGACCACTACTGGATCCCCGCCTGCGCGGGGATGACGATTCATATTGATTGAGCCTTAGGTAGCGCCACCCATGTCAGAGCGCTTCCAACTAGTCGCCCCCTTTCGCCCGTCCGGCGACCAGCCCGAGGCGATCCGCCGCTTGATCGCCGGTTTTGAGAACGGTGTGGCGCATCAGACCCTGCTAGGCGTGACCGGCTCAGGCAAGACCTACACCATCGCCAACGTGGTGGAGGCGGTGCAAAAACCAACCATCGTCTTAGCCCCCAACAAGACGCTGGCAGCTCAGCTATACGGCGAGTTCAAAGAGTTTTTCCCAAACAATGCGGTCGAGTACTTCGTCAGCTACTACGACTACTACCAGCCGGAAGCCTACATCCCGTCTTCCGACACCTTCATCGAGAAGGATAGCGCGATCAACGAACACATCGAACAGATGCGTTTGTCGGCGACCAAGGCGCTGCTGGAGCGTCGTGATTCGCTGATCGTTGCCAGCGTCTCGGCGATCTACGGCTTGGGCGATCCCAATCAGTACTTCCAGATGGTCTTGCACATGGTGCGCGGCGAGCGCATCGACCAGCGCGAGCTGATTCGCCGCCTCACTGAGTTGCAATACACCCGCAACGAATTCGAAGTACGCCGCGGCACCTATCGCGTGCGCGGCGAAGTAATCGACATCCATCCGGCCGAGAGCGAAATCGAAGCGCTACGTATCGAGTTGTTCGATGGCGAAATCGAGAACCTGGCGATCTTCGATCCCTTGACCGGCGAGATTTTGCGTCGCATTCCGCGCTTCACGATCTATCCGAAAACCCATTACGTCACCACCCGCCGTACCGTGCTCGAGGCCATCGAGGCGATCAAGGTCGAGCTGGCCGACCGACTCGAATTTCTATACGCCAACAACAAACTGGTCGAAGCGCAACGGCTGCAGCAACGCACTACGTTTGATATCGAGATGATGGCCGAGATCGGCTTCTGCCAAGGCATCGAAAACTACTCGCGGCTGATGACCGGCCGCATGCCGGGCGAGGCACCACCCTGCTTGTTTGACTATCTGCCGCCAGATGCACTGTTGGTCGTCGACGAATCCCACGTCACCGTGCCGCAAATTGGTGGCATGTACAAAGGTGATCGCTCGCGCAAGGAGAACCTGGTCGAGTACGGCTTTCGGTTGCCGTCCGCGCTCGACAACCGGCCGCTGAAGTTCGAAGAATGGGAGCGCCGCGCGCCGCGAAGTATTTTCGTTTCAGCCACGCCGGCCAAGTACGAACTCAACAAGTCCGAAGGCAGCATCGTTGAGCTGTTGGTGCGACCCACCGGCCTGCTAGATCCTGCCGTCGAGATTCGCCCGGTCGCCACCCAAGTCGATGATCTGCTGTCAGAAATCAATTTGCGCACGGCAATGGGCGACCGCGTCCTGGTGACTACGCTGACCAAGCGCATGGCCGAAGGTCTCACCGAATACTTGAACGAACACGATGTGCGCGTTCGCTATCTGCACTCGGACATCGAGACGGTCGAACGGGTCGAGATCATTCGCGATCTGCGACTGGGCAAGTTTGATGTACTGGTCGGCATCAACCTGCTGCGCGAAGGCCTCGACATGCCCGAGGTGTCGCTGGTTGCGATTCTGGATGCCGACAAGGAAGGCTTCCTGCGCTCAACATCCTCGTTGATCCAGACCATCGGCCGCGCCGCCCGCAACGTCCGCGGCAAAGCGATCCTGTATGCCGACAAGATCACTGGCTCGATGGAGGCTGCCATCGGCGAAACCGATCGCCGTCGGCAGAAGCAAGTCGACTACAACGCCCTGCACGGCATCGTGCCGACCACCATCGTGCGGCCGGTCATGGACATCATGGAAGGTGCCCGCGCCGCCGCCAACGAAGAGCGCTCGCGCGGCAAAGGCAAGCGCGTCGCTGAACCCATCGCCGATTACAGCGGACTGAATCCTGAGCAGGCGACGCAAAAAATCAAGAAGCTCGAACAACAGATGTACAAGCACGCCAAAGATCTGGAGTTCGAAGACGCCGCCCGCATCCGCGATCAGATTCACATGATCAGACAGCAAGCGTTCGTC
Source organism: Pseudoxanthomonas sp. (assembly GCA_031408455.1). GTDB lineage: Bacteria > Pseudomonadota > Gammaproteobacteria > Xanthomonadales > Xanthomonadaceae > JANNWF01. The sequence goes on from JANNWF010000484.1 coordinate 10,498, forward strand.
GGCTAAGCGTGAATCCCGAGGGGCGCGCTTGCCGCAATGATTGCCTTCGGCTATTCTTCGCGGCTCCGCGACGGCTCCAGCCGCCGCGTGATGGGCGGTTAGCTCAGCGGTAGAGCACTACCTTGACATGGTAGGGGTCACAGGTTCGATCCCTGTACCGCCCACCAATGACATCAACTAGTTGGAGTCATTGGCCGCTGCGAGAAGCAGCATTCCTAACACGCAAGTAACACGCAGCCGCTCCATATAGGCGTCGATGACGGCGGCGGCCTGCCCAAGGTATTCAGGCCGGTACTTGGCGTAGACCTCGGTTTTTCCACCAAACGCCCGGTGCCCCAGCATCCCTTGTATCTCAGCTTCGAGCACGCCGGCAGCGCGGAGTTCGGTCGCAATCGTGTGGCGGATCGTTTTCGAAACGACTTCCTCGCCGAGACCAGCCCGGCGGCGTATGCCTCGCCAGGCCGTCTTGAAACTGGCGATTTCCTTGCCACGCCAAGTCACCAATGGTCCATCGGGCGCCTCGAGCAACGTTTGGCGCAGAAACTTGGCCACGGGAACGACGGGGCGATGCTTTCGCGTCTGCTTCCGCCCTGGGGGGTTCTGGGTAAGGAGCCAGCGGTCAAAGTCGACAGCTTCGCGCTTCAGCTCCAACGCTGCCTCCGGTCGCGCCAGCGTTCCGAAGAGCAGCGCAAGCATCATGCGCTCGTGCGGACTTTCGCTTACCAGCCAGATTGCGGCAGCCTCCGCCATCGTCAAGATGCGATCTGTTGGCGGAGCGTCTTCTCCCGGCAACACATAGGGCACGCTCGCAATTTCGCCTTCACGGTAGGCGTGGTTTAGCGCTGCCTTGCCTACCGTAAGGATGCGCTTGATATAGCCAGTCGATTTTCCGGTTTCGCCGAGCCACGAGACGAATTGGCGTTGTCGCGCGAGTGCCAGCTCAGACACGGTCGCCTCACCCCAGAATTCAGACCAATAGCGCAACGCAATCTTCGAGGTTTCCGCCGAAGGCAAGTTGATTGCGTGCCGCTGCCAGTAGCGCACCAAAACCATCGCGAGCGCGGTTTCCTGCGGTTGCTGTTGCCCGAAACGGCCGTATTTCGCGAACCATTCCCAGAGCTTCAACTGGGCTTCATGAAAATCTGCCGCGCCAAGAGATTCGCGCTTCGTCTGTCGAGTCCCGGCGTTGAACCAGGTACGACACCATTGCTCTGAACCCTTGCGTTTGCTGAGCCAGTAGTCGCCGATTTGGCTGGGATGATCCTGCATTGCTGTTCGAACTCGTCCAAGATGTCTTGCGTGTAGTGGATGATTCTTGGGCCGATCCGAATTGGTCGAATCGCTCCCGCGCATCGGTGTTTTGCCAGCGTGCCCTTGCTGATGCCGAGCAGGCGTGCGGCTTCGGTTTCGTTGAATCTCCTAGTCATCACGCCGCCCCCGATTCACGAGCCTCGGGCTTGGAGCCGGCCTTCCGGAAGATGCGGTGCAAAGAGCGTCGAGAACGTGGTTTTCATGAAAGGTGTCCATGGCGTTAGCATGCCGAGGTCGCGCGTCGTGGGACTGAGGGAAAGACTGCCTTTTCGGCCACCTTTCCCGAAGTTGCGCGCGGGGTGCCGGCGCCGAGCCGGCGGCGGCCAGGAAACTGACAAGTCCAGATGGAATCGATAGTGCGTCGCCATCGAGGCGGGGCGCGCAATGACAGCCCGCTCCGCGTCGAACCGTGCAACGCCGCCCAGGTGGGCAAACCTCGCTCCATTCGAATTGGAATGGCTCAACCCGGGCAAAACGCCAGCGGAACTGAGGCCTAGCGCGCCGTCAGGTTCGCTTGAGGATCAGCGGCGTAGCTCGCTTCTGCGCTCGGATGTGGGGATGCTTCTGCGCAGCTGCGAAGTCCGGAGATCACGGGACCGCGGAGTTGGGCAAGGCCACTTGCGGCGTGCCAATCAAGCTCGGGAAACCATTGGTCGGCTTAGCCTTTGCGCGCCTGAGACATTTCAAAACCGACACGCGCCTTGGACGTCCAAGATTCTCGGCAAGATTCTCGGTGGAACAGGGATCAGACAGCGGGTCTCGCGCCGCTCACGCGCGGCCAAGCCTGCGACTACCCCCTACTCATCAGGTAGCACCAAGGCAGGCAGCGACTTCACGATCTTGATGGTTTCCAAGCTGACAGTGACCACGCGCAGCAGCAGTTCAAGCGGGTAGCGGGGATTGCCCATGGTCTCGATGGCCCAGTCGTTGGCGTCGCTGACGATGCCGCTGTCCTTGTCGGTCTTGACGCACTGGCGCTCCATCACCCACTCGATAGCAGACTTGCCGTTGACCACGTAGTCGTAAGCGTCCAGCGGGATGCCAGTCACGGTGATGCGGCTGTTATAGATGACCGTGCTGCGGTCCTTGTCCTTGCCCTGCTTGCCGTGGCGCATCTTTTCGACGCGATAGTCGGCGTCGGTCAGCGGCTTGCCGCCGTGCTCGATCTTCGCGCCGGCATACATCGGCACGGTTTCGTAGTTCAGATGCAGATCGGCCAGCGCGCGACCCGCGCGACTGAAAGCCCAGAGGTCCGTTGCCGACAGCACGCATGGAATGCGCGGCAGCTCCTTGCCCAGATTGTCGGCGTAACGCTTACGGTAATCCGGCGAATGCAGTAATTATTGCCCAGCCATAATTTGCACTAAAGCGTTCTCAACGGCTGGCACCGGATGAAATTGTCGAACAGACGGTCGACGTTCGCGTCGGTGCGCCAAAGAGAAAAAAAACGGACATTCGAAGGTGACCCTTGGGCGCGGCAGACGGCTTGCCGTTGATGCGGCCCCGGCCGACATCAAGGCGAACAATGCCCGCCGCATGGTCGACGACGCAGCTGATCGATGCGCAGCGCCTCAAGCGTGTTTGAAGTTGACGTGAACACCTCATCCACTGCTAAGGCTGTGCTGAGCCCGCTGTCGCAACACAGGTAGAGAATTTCTTGCTCTCTGAAGCGACAGGAAGCAGGATCAGCCGAGTTCTTCTTCAGCTTCGTTAGACCCCATATGAGACCACTGCGTCACATGCAAGAAGTTGTCGCCGAGTGGGCGCCCGAGCTTGCAGCCAAACTCGGCCGCCCAGTTGACGTCATTCTGAGCAACGGGCTTTCCGCCAGAGACTTCAGCCCGGCGGATTCCGTAGAGATACGGGAACCCGGCGGCATGACCACACTTGTTCGTTACGCTTTCGCTGCTATCCGACCTGAACAAGATTTGGCAGCTGTCTTCTCGGAGCATTGTGGGTACATGGAGTTTGAACTGCTGACCGACACTGTTGTCGCGGAGATTCGAGAAGAGACCTACACCCACTGGGGCAACAAAGAAGAGCGGGATGGGGTCTGCTAATTGAAGCCGACGCCTCCTGCGCGACTCAACTCAATGCGTTAGCTTTCAACGGATGCGAGGTCCATTCGAGGAGACCAACCTGATTAAAAGTTGGCATGCGAGGGGCGCAACCCGACCCATCTCGGCCGTTCGGCTGACCCAGTGATCAGACCGAGCGAGCGATTGACTTCAGGTCGAAGCCAAACTCGGACGAAGCCTCACGCAGGCTAGTGCCTACTTGATGTTCTTGAATCTTTGATGTGGGAAAACTTCGTACGCCGTGCCGCTGATGTCAACCGAATCCCCCGCCGACGCGTTTATTTCCGTCAACCGCCGTCGAAGCAGGGAGTGGTCATGCAAT
>JANNWF010000485.1:0-4238 GCA_031408455.1 Pseudoxanthomonas sp.
CGCCAAAGAAAAGTAACCAAAAGAAAAGCGACCCCGACGTGGCGCTCGCGATGAAGCCGCGAGTTCGCGGCGATTGGGAGGGGTTTTTGACAGTACATCCATGTACTGGCAAAAACGCACGCGCATCCATGCGCGCACCCCTAGCGGGCCTGATCTCCCAACCGCCGCCGCCACAAAGGGGACCCCAAGATCTAGAGCAACAGCCAAAGCCCGCAGCGTGAAAGCTGGCCGCTGTTGCTGTTGCTGTTGCTGTTGCTGTTGCTGTTGCTGTTGCGGTTGCGGTTGCGGTTGCGGTTGCGGTTGCTGTTGCGGTTGCTGCCCCGGCTCTTGACCTTGAATCCCGTCATCGCGCCGAGCAGCGGAGCCGGGCTCGGGGGAAAGGCGCGCATGTCCGAGCACATGGATGTGCGTGCTCGGCCGCTTCGCGGCTACGCCTTCGCTTCGCTCGGTTGCGCCGGCCCGAGACCGGTGAGCAGCGCAGGGGACGGCGCAGGGAACGGCGCAGCCGCGCGATGCTCGGGTCGCCTGTCTTTTGGTTACTTTTCTTTGGCGAAGCAAAGAAAAGTGACTCGGCCGCCGCCGTAGGCGGACGAAACCTCGCGGAGAGCCAACACATGGCGAGTGAAGTACAACAAAGCTGGATTCCGGCCTTCGCCGGAATGACAGCGCTGGGCCGCCGCCGCCGCTCCCACAAAATCAGACGGAAACGGTCACCGCAGCAAGTTCACGCACGCGCGTGATCGCGCCACGCCTACCGCTTGTCGGTGGACTCCAAATACCGATAAAACTCCGACTGCGAGTCGATCATCAAAGTGGTGTTTTCGCCCATGCTCTTGTACGTCTCCAGCGTGCGCAGGAAGGCAAAGAACTCTGGGTCGGCACCGAATGCTTCGCCGTAGATCTTGGTGGCTTCGCCGTCGGCTTTGCCACGGATCTCGGCGGCTTGGCGTTCGGCTTCGGAGTTGATGGTGCGTAGTTCGCGCTCCATCTGGCCCAAGATTTCCTGGCTGCGGCCCTGGCCTTCTGAGCGGAAGCGCTCGGCGATGCTTTGCCGTTCGGAGACCATCCGCGACTCGACCTGGCGCCGCACGCTGTCGATGTAGTTGATGCGTTTTATGCGCACATCGACCAGTTCTATGCCAAGTTCTTCCACCCGCGGTTGCGCGGCGGCCAGCATTTCTTGCTCCAAGCGCTCGCGGCCTTTCTTGGGCTTGTCGAGATCTACATCGGCGCGCGCGATGCCTTCTTCTTCCAAGTCCTTGACGTCAACGTTCCAGTCGCGCGAGCGCACGATTTCCTCCAGATCAGTGCCCGACACGATGTCACGCACGGCCGAGTCGATGATGTCGTCCAGACGCGTGCGGGCGCCTTGCTCATCGCGCACCGAACGCAGGAACTGCAAAGGGTCTTTGATGCGCCAGCGCGCCGTGGTGTCAACCAGCACGAACTCGCGGCCCAAGGTTGGAATCTGGCTGACATCGCCGTCCCAACCCAGCAACCGCTTGTCGTACAGGCGAACCTCTTGCACGAACGGCTTTTTCCAATGCAGACCAGGCTCGCTGACGACATCGCCAACGGGCTCGCCCAGCTGCACGATGATGCCTTGCTCAGCTTGGTCGATGACGTAAGCAGCATCAGAAATGACGAATGCCGCGAGCACCGCGCCGCCGATGAGAAGTGGGGAAAGCTTCATCTCAATTCTCCTCTTTGGCTGGCTGCGCATCGCGCAGGTTGAGCAAGGGCAAGGGCGGCAGTTGGCCTTTTTGTACGACCAACACCGATCCCACCGTCGGCAGCACTTCCTTCATGGTTTCCAGATACATGCGGGTGCGAGTGACATCCGGTGCGAGCCGGTATTCGGCCAGAATCGAGCGGAAACGCGCGGTCTCGCCGAGGGCTTGGTTGACCCGCTCGGTGGCGTAGCCTTCGGCCTGCGAGATGACCCGGTTGGCGTTGCCGCGGGCGCGTGGAATCTCCTGATTCTGTTGCTTGGTTGCCTCGTTGATCATGCGCTCGCGTTCTTGTCGCGCCTCGTTGACCTCGTTGAACGCCGGTTGCACGGCGGCAGGTGGAACTACGTCCTGCAGCTCCACGGTGACCACCTGGATGCCGGTCTGATACGCGTTCAAGGCCTTCTGGGTTTCGTCGCGGACCAAGGTCGAGATCTCGACGCGCGCCGTGGTTAGCACTTCGCTGCCTAAACGATTGCCCACCGCGCGCCGCATCACTGATTCGGAGATGTCGCGCAGGGTTCCCGTTGGCTCGCGCATCGAATACAAGAACAGCATGGGGTCAGAAATGCGGTACTGCACCACCCATTCAACATCGATGATGTTGAGGTCGCCAGACAGCATCAGCGATTCGTCCGGAAAATCTTCCTGAGAGTATTCCGTGCGCTCATCGCCACCGGCCGTACGGAAGCCAAATTCCTGCTTCAGCACGCGCTCGGTGGCGACGATCTGTACCTGGTCAATGCCAAAGGGCAGTTTGAAATGCAGGCCGGGATCGGTGACCTTGCTGACCGCGCCCATGCGTTTAACCACCGCGCGTTCTTCTGGCTGCACGGTGTAGTAGCTGCTGAGCACGCCCCACAAGCCAAAAATGCCAACGGCGATCGCGCCGAAGGCAAATCCAGGCAGCTTGGGTACTGTCGTCGTCGGTGGTCTAGCGCCACCGCTGGCGGCGTTGGAAAACACAGCAAATAGCGGATTGCGCCCGCTGCGGGTTTGCGCCATGACAGCCTCTCCTGGATACGACAGTGGGCGCAGCTTACCCGCTGCGAGCGATATCCATGACGGCTGCGGTTACCGACTGTGACCAGCAAGATGTCGCTAACCGTCGTCCACCTGCCGGGTCGGATCGAGCACATCAAGGCGGCGCAGCAACAAACCGGCTTGGGTCCGATTGCGCACGCCAAGTTTTTCAAAAATCACGCTCACGTGCGCTTTGACGGTGCGCTCGCTGATCCCCAGCGTGTCCGCAATCTGTTTGTTCAAACGGCCTTGGCTGATCCGTTCCAGCACTCGAAACTGCTGCGGTGTCAGGCTCGCCAAACGCGTTGACAAGGCGCGGTCTTGGTCGGCTCCTGAGCCTGCAACCTTGCTTGGAATGCTGTTGCTGGATGGGCTGCGAGGCGGCCAGGTCTCGCAGGCGAGTAATGCCTTGAGCGCTGCCTGCAACTCGGCCATGTCGGCGCGCTTGGGAATGAAGCCCGCCGCGCCATAGGTGAAAGCGCGAGTCACCGTCAGCGAATCATCGTGGGCTGAAATCATTGCCACCGCGACACTGGGAAACTCCGCGCGCAGCGCCGCCAAACCCATCAGCCCAAAGCTGTCGGGCATGTGCAGATCCAGTAGCACCAGGTCAATGTCGGGGCTTGCCAGCAAGCAGGCTCGCGCCGAAGCAAGGCTATCGGCTTCGTCGACCCGCACGTCGGCCATCAGCCCACGCACCGCCTGCGCCAATGCCAAGCGATACAGCGGGTGATCATCGGCAATCAACAAGTGCGTCATGGCGGAGAGACTACCGGTTGCCGATCCCGCGTGGCAGGTTTGCTGCTGAGTCACGCGAATGCAAACGAATGCATGTCTCGCGGACATCGAAGCCGTGCATCACGTTGTAATCTTCGCTCATGAGCCCACACCCTTCTGCGGCCGTTAGCGCCGAGCGCAGTCGCCTGCGTGAAATCGAATTGCCGCCCACCGATCAACCGTTGCGCGAGGACGTCAATCGTCTTGGTGGATTGGTCGGTGAGGTGATCGCCGAACAAGAAGGCGCAGTGTTCTTTGATGAGGTCGAGCGCTTGCGTCGCGCGGCGATATTGCGACGCGAGGCTGAAGCGCCAGCTGATGCCTTGGCGCGCGAATTGGCCGGCCGACCCTTGCCTGAAGCCGAGGCCTTGGTGCGCGCGTTCTCGACCTGGTTTGGCGCGGTCAATATTGCTGAGCGAGTGCATCGCATCCGGCGTCGGCGCGAGTACCAAAAGAGCGGCTCAGTCGCGCAGCCAGGCAGCATGTGCGCGGTGGTCGATGCGTTGCGCGCCGAAGGCGTGACGGCCGCCGAATTCGCCGCGCTGCTGTCGCGGCTGCGTATCGAGCCGGTATTTACCGCCCACCCAACTGAAGCCGTGCGGCGCGCCTTGCTGGAGAAAGAGCGCGAGATCGTGCGCTGTTTGGTCGACGATCTCGACCGAACCCGTACCCCGCAAGAGCGCGCCAGCGACCGCGAGCGCATGCGCA
>JANNWF010000486.1:0-7530 GCA_031408455.1 Pseudoxanthomonas sp.
GACTTCGCCGCGCAACCCCGCTCGTGCAGGCGCGGGTACCGGCCATCGTCTTCCATGGCGATGCAGACACCACGGTGCATCCGTGCAACGGCGAAGGCTTGGTCGCCCAGAGCCTCGGCGCGGTCGCCACTGGCGCTGCCTTGAAACATAACGCAACCGTCGAGCGCGGCGTTGCCGAGGGCGGACGCCGCTACACCCGTACCCTGCATCGGCATGACGGTCTGCTTAGCGCCGAGCACTGGGTCACCCACGGCGGCGTACACGCATGGTCCGGCGGCGATCCGGCCGGCAGCTACACCGACCCGACCGGCCCCGACGCGTCGGCACACATGCTGCGCTTCTTCGCCTCCTGCGTGCTCTCTGCCCGCACTTAGCGGCGTACCTGGCTTATGCACCGTGTCGCACGTATGCGTCCTGCCGAACAGACGGATCGTGCGCACAGGACTAAGCTAGGCTTGAGCGAACCGTCGGTTCCAAGGAAGGTGGCATGTCGACCGAACCGTCTCCGCAGCAGAATCAACTGCTCGCGGCAATGCCTGTGGATGTGCAACAGCGCTTGTTCAGCGCCATTACTTTCGTCCCGCTGGCGTTGGGCGAAGTCTTGTACGAGCCAGGCGACACCATGCGGCACGTGTATTTTCCGACTGACTGCATTGTTTCCCTGCTCTACGTGATGGAGAACGGCGCCTCCGCCGAGATCTCGGTGGTGGGCAATGAAGGCATGGTTGGCATCGCGCTGTTCATGGGCGGAGGAAGCACGTCCAGCCGCGCCGTCGTGCAAAGCGCTGGCTACGCGTGGCGGTTGAAGAGCCAGCTGTTGAAAGACGAGTTCAATCGCCATGGCGACTTGATGATGCTGATGTTGCGCTACACCCAAGCACTCATCACTCAGATGGCGCAGACGGCGGTGTGCAACCGGCATCACTCCATCGATCAACAATTGTGCCGCTGGCTGTTGCTGTCGCTGGATCGCTTGCCCAGCAATAACCTGACCATGACGCAAGAGCTGATCGCCAACATGCTTGGCGTACGCCGTGAGGGCGTGACCGAAGCCGCCGGCAAGCTGCAGCGACTTGGCGTGATCGAATACCAACGCGGAAAAATCAAAGTGCTGGACCGCGACAAGCTGGAATCCTTGAGCTGCGAGTGTTATGCCGTGGTCAAGAATGAAACAGATCGCCTACTCCCCCACTCGCTTGCTCAAAAGCGGCAAGTGCTGGTGGCGACCGACACCGCACCGCAGCACCAAGAGGCATAGTCGGGGCACAACGACGAGCGGGCTGATCGAGCAGGCCGATCGAGCAGGCTGATCGAGCAAGCTGATCGAGCAAGCTGATCGAGATGGAGTGGCAGCAAGCGGCCGGACTTCACTGCCGATTGGGCACCATCGATTCAGCAAGCAGCCAAGAAGTCCGGCCGTTTTAGCCTTGCTGTACGCTCGCGGTCTATTTGCCGCGAGGCATGGGAGGCCGAATGTTCACCACTAGCAACGCAACACGCACCCAGGTGCAGCTGCGCGATAACGCTGAAATCAAGATTCAGGCAGGCATCGCACCGCAAACCCGCGGCTGGGCCATCGGTACTGCAGCGCTGACACTGCTGCACAATCTTGCCAGCAACCCGGCCACCGCCGGCGATGCGCTCAAGCTGCTGCAGGAGCTGCAAGTGCACCAGGTAGAACTTGACCTGCAGCATGAACACATCGAGGAGGATCGGCGGGAGCTTCAGCAGCTTGCCGATCATTACGCCGCTCTTTACGCCTACGCGCCGGTTGCGTATTTCACCGTAGACGGAGCTGGTCGCATCATCGAAGGAAACCTCAGCGCGGCACGCCTGCTGGGTGCCGAACGCGATGACCTCGGGGGCCGCAGTATCGACAGTTTGGTGGCGCCTGATGGTGGCCCCGCGCTACGGGCTTTGCTGGAGCAGGCGCTCAGCAGTGGCCTGCGCGTCAGCTGCCGGGTGCCGGCCGGCGATGGATCGGGTTGGCTGGAGGTGGTCGCCATCGTCTCGCCCCGCACACCTCACTGCCTCGTGGTCGCCACTGGTTTGTGCGACGCCAGTATGTCCGCCCAGCAGTCATGAGTACCCCTCCACGGCAAAGCCGCTGAGCAGGCAATGACCGCCCCGCGCTCAACCTTGCTTTCGCGCGCCGAGTTCAGTTTGCACAGCGCGTCGCTCGACGGTTACTAAGCGCATGACTACTGCGGCTACTGTCGACCCGTCCGACCCTGTGCCCGATCCAGTCCGCATCGTCGGCATCGGTGCGTCTGCCGGCGGCCTAGCGGCGCTGGAAGAATTTTTTGGGCAGATTCCGCGAGACAGTGGCCTTGCGTATGTCGTGGTGCAGCATCTGGATCCGACACAGAAGGCGATGCTGGCGCAGCTGCTGCAGCGTGTCACGTCCATGCCGGTCAGTGAGGCAGTGAACGGCAAGCGCGTCGAGGCCGATTGTGTGTACGTGATTCCGCCCAACACCGAGCTGAGCCTGCACGGCGGGTTGTTGCGGCTGGACAAGCCCTCCGAGCCACGCGGCATGCGCCTGCCGATTAATATCCTGTTTTCTTCCCTTGCCAGGGCCCAAGGTGATCGTGCGATCGCCGTGGTGCTGTCGGGGATGGGCTCTGATGGCACGCTGGGCCTGCAGGCGGTCAAGACCATGGGTGGCCTGATTGTGGTGCAGCAGCCAGACACGGCGCAGTTCGACTCGATGCCCACATCCGCCATTGCCTCAGGCTGTGCGGACATCATTGCCCCGCCGGCAAAGCTGCCGGGCCACATTTTCGACTACATCGCGCGCTTACCCGCGCCGCGAAAAGCCGACGCCTCCAGCGAAATCGATGGCGCAGCATCCGCTGACATGCGCGGCGATTCACTGCGGGAGATTTTCAAGCTGCTCCAGAATCAAACCCGCCACGACTTTTCGCACTACAAGCCCAATACCTTGAACCGGCGAATCGAGCGGCGAATGGCCATCCATGCGATGCCGACCGCCGCTTTGTATGCCGAGTTTTTGCGCCACAACAAGCAGGAAATCGACCTGCTGTTCAAGGAACTGCTGATCGGTGTCACCAGCTTTTTCCGTGACCCACTGGTCTGGCAGCAACTGGCCGACGTCACCTTGCCAGAACTGCTTGCGCGTCGCGCGCCGGGCGACCACCTGCGCGCCTGGGTGGTCGGCTGCTCGACCGGCGAAGAAGCCTATTCGCTGGCGATGGTAATTGCCGAGGTGACCGAGCGCCTGCCGCAGTACGCCAACTGCAGCCTGCAGATTTTCGCCTCTGACCTGAGCCCCGACGCTATCGCCACCGCGCGCCGCGGGCAATACCCAGCTTCCATCAGCGACGTTGTTTCGCCTGAGCGCTTGGCGCAGTTTTTTAGCAAACACGACGGCAGCTACCGGATCGCCAAGCGTATTCGCGACACGGTGCTGTTCGCGCAGCACGACGTCATACTGGATCCGCCCTTTACCAAACTCGACCTGCTTTCTTGCCGCAACTTGATGATTTACTTCGATTCGGCGCTGCAACGTCGCTTGTTGCCCCTGTTTCACTACAGCCTGCGCAACGGTGGCGTGATGCTGCTTGGCAGCTCAGAGACGGTAGGCCGATTCAATCAACTGTTCGCCCCACTTGAATCAAAACTGCGGGTGTATCTGCGCCAGGACAATCCCGCGGGCATCACCCCGGATTTCCTGCTGAAGTCGCTTCCGCCCCTGCCCAGGATCAAGAAGGAAACTCCCGTGCCATCACCTTCTAACGCCGACACCACCGCCACGGAGAACCTGCAGACAGCCGCCGACCGGCTATTGCTTCAGGTCTATGCGCCTGCGGCGGTGGTAGTCAACACCGCCGGCGACATCGTTTACATCAGCGGGCGTACCGGCAAGTACCTGGAACCGGCTGCGGGCAAAGCGAACTGGAATTTTTATGCCATGGTGCGCGAAGGCTTACGCACACCTTTGGCTGGTGCCCTAAAGCTTGCGGGCAACCAAACGGAGGCAGTCCGAATACCCAACCTTCGGACACCAGTGGATGGGGGGGTGCGGATCGTCGATGTCACCGTACAGACCATCCACGAGCCCGCTGCGCTGCAGGGCATGCTGATGATCGTGTTTCACGACGTAGCGGCGCAGCCGGCTGGTCGCGGCCGTCGCAAGTCGCAAACGGCGCTGCAGGCATCGCACGCGGCCGAGGTGCAGCAGTGCCGCGACGAGATCCAAAGCCTGCGTGAAGAAGCGCGCGCCTCACAAGAAGAACTGCAGTCAGCCAACGAAGAGTTGCAGTCGACCAATGAAGAGCTGCAATCAGCCAACGTGGAACTGACCACCTCAAAAGAAGAAATGCAGTCGATGAACGAGGAACTGCAGACCATCAACGCCGAGATGCAGACCAAGCTTGACGATCTGGCGCTTGCTCAGAGCGACTTGAAAAACCTGCTCAACAGCACCGACATCGCGATTCTTTTTCTAGACAAGAAATTGAACGTCCGCCGTTATACCGAGCGCGCATCCAAGATCATCAGTCTGCGTGAGAGCGACATCGGCAGACCGTTGAGCGATCTCACCACCAGCCTGCAGTACCCGACCCTGCAGGACGACACCAACGAGACCGTGCGTACTCTGGTGATTTCTGAAAAGCAGATCCTCAGCAGCGATGGCCGCTGGTTTTCGGTCCGCATCATGCCCTACCGCCGCATCGACAATGTGATCGATGGAGCCGTCATCACCTTTGTGGACATCACCGTGACCAAGGCGCTGGAGTCAAGACTGCGTAAGGATTCAAACAGTTGATGTCCGGTCGTCGCGAGCTGATTTAACGCGCCAAACACCTGCTTCGAAGTGGGGCTGCCGGCACCCAGCGCGTGGCGATTTTCAAATTGCCGTCGCGAACTCGCAAGGCGGCGCTAGCCGGGTGGACGCACGTGGCCAACCGCTGCGCGGGGCTGGTCAGAAATCACGCCACGCACTCGCGAATTCGCCTTCAAGCCGCGGGTGTTGTTGACTAGCAGTCGGCGAAGCCTCCAGACGGCAGCGAGAAGCCCCACAAAAAATGCGCAAAGCAAGGCGGCCGATAGCGGCGATGCGGAGATGGGCGCGATGCGCCGGCTGATTGCAGCGGCTGCTGTGGCGCTGTACTCGGAGCGCAGCCCCGCGTCCTGCGAATCAACTACGGCAGCATTGGCGGCGAGCGGTGCCGACGGTGCCTGCGCTTGGCCTGGAGCGACCGCAGTGCGAACGATGAGCGCGTACTGTTCCGCCGGCGCGCCGGGTTGGCTCGCCACCGCGAGTTCGCCCTCGGGCACGTAAAAATTCAACCGTTGTTCGCCCACGAGTTCGCTAAACAAGTAGCGGTGGCCATCAATTTCGACGCCTTGTCCCGCTGCCGGCAGCAAGGTGATTCCGCCCAGCAAGTTGTCCTCCCCATCAAGCAATTGCGAGACAAAGGCACCATCCGGACGATGGCGAATGAACATCCCCTGCAACCGCGCCCATCGGTGTCCGCGGACCTTGACAACGTCCTTGCAGCCGTCCGCTATCCGCGGAAACCAAGACAACCAGTCAGCGTGCCAGCGGAAATCCGCGCACTGAGCGCTGCTGGGCGATGGCTTCGGCAGTCCACTGGGCTGAAGCTGCTGTTTTGCATACAGATCGCCCGCACCCAGCCAAAGCACCAACAGCAGCGCCGCACCGCGCTTGCACTTGGTTATCGTAGGTGAATGCATGAGTCCCGCAACGTCCTTTGGGCCAACGATCAGAGGTCCGCGTTTGTGCAGCGTGTCGCCCAATGGCGCGACTGCGGCTGTACTCCACTCGACATTCGAAATCGTGATCCCAAAGGCTTGCGCTGTCGGCTCGCTACCGAACATAGCGAGCAGAAATCAGCGCTTCATTTGCGCAGGCTCAGCGCAATGGCTCTTCCCTAAGGCCAAACCCCCAAGGATCGTCATTCCGGCGACTGTGAGCGAAGCGAGCGAACAGCGAAGCTGGCCCGAAGGGCGAGCGCTCAGCGCGAGTAACGCCGGAATCCAGCGGTTGCAGCCCAAGCAAGGGTTCCAACAGAGCTTGATCCCGGCGTTCGCCGGGATGACGAGCCTTAAGGAAGTGCCATTGCAACATCAGTCCAAATTATTCCGCCGAAAGCGCGAATCCTGTCCGACCAGCGAGCCACCATGGCCGCATCCGGCAACCATCTAAGGCATCAACCGCCGTCGCTCTCCGTCGGCTCTTTGGCCTTAGCGGCATCGATCTTGGCTTCGGCCTTCGGCGGCGTATCACCGATGCTGGGCAGTTTGGTTGGCGCATCGAGCAACAGGAACGGGTCGATGCGCGCATTCATCCAGCGCACTCCCAAATGCATGTGCGGTCCGGTGGAGCGTCCGGTCGAGCCTACCTTGCCCAAGGCCTGCCCACGCTTGACCTCATCGCCGGCCGCCACCGAGATCTCGCCCAGATGGAAGTTCATGCTGATCAGGCCGCCGCCGTGGTCGACAAACACCGAGTTGCCAGTGAAGAACTGATCTTCTGCCAGCAATACCGTGCCATCGGCCACTGCGTTGACGTTGCTGCCGACGTTGACCGGTGCGTCGCGACCGGTGTGTTGACTGCGCTGAGTGCCGTTGAAGAGGCGGCGGCTGCCGAAGTCATTTTCGCTCGCAGGCATGGTGGCCGCGGGCTTGCCCAAGGGCAACGAGAATCGCGCGGCTGATGGGGTGACTTTGAGCGCCTTCAAGACCCGCGCACGTTCGTCTTGATGACGCTTGGTATTGGCTTCAGACAGGTTGACGAAGGTGTCATCGGGCAGTTTGATCTCGACTTCCGGAAAGACCACTGCTTCTACCGTCAAGGAGCCAAGGTGCTGCTTGCCGTCTTGGTCGTAAAGGGCGATCTCATGCACGCCGGCTTTAGCGTGCAGGTCCACCGGGTAGTAGCAGACCGCGTCTACCGCAGGAAAGCGCTTGCCATGGAATCCACACTCCACGGCGGCCAAATCGGCCCAGCGGGCGACCCCGCCCTGCGCGACCAGCACGGTGGGCACTGCCGCCGCTACATTGAAGCTGACCATCACTGCGCAAGCCAGTAATCCGAGTGCTGCTGGCACTCGACGTTCGCCGACGCGCGGGCCATCCGCGACCCGCGCGAAGGCGGCCACTCAGATTCGACCCATCAACAACAACACAATCAGAATGACCACGATCAGGCCCACGCCACCACTGGGCGCGTAGCCCCAACTGCGGCTATGACCCCAAGTGGGTAGTGCGCCGACGAGGATGAGGATCAGGACGATCAAAAGAATTAAGCCGATGGACATGAGAGTTCTCCAAAAGGGTGGGACGGGTGAAGCGAACATTCGCGGCAGCTGAGGCCACCCGAATCCGATTTTTGTCAGCACGCGCGGACACTGAAATGCGGCGCAAGCTCAGGTCAGCGGAACGCGCCCGACCCCAGCAAGCCAAGCACACCGATCACGATCAGATAGATCGCCACGATGTAGTTGAGCAACCGCGGGCGCACCAGAATCAGGATGCCGG
>JANNWF010000487.1:0-2248 GCA_031408455.1 Pseudoxanthomonas sp.
AATCCAACCTGCTGCCACATGCCGATGGATTCCATCGACACCAGCACGATGCCGCGACGCGAACTGATGGCCTTCACACCCAGCACCGGCGCCGCTGTCGCATCGATCACGGTACCCGCCATGTGCGGATTTTCGGTATCGCGTATCCACAAGGGCACACCCGCCAATCGACACGGCTGGATGCAGCGTGGATGCAGCACCTTGGCACCCGTGGTGGCGATTTCCTGTGCTTCTTCGTAGTCCAGCCGGGTCAATAAACGCGCCTGCTTCACCGCACGCGGATTGGCGCTGAACATGCCGGGCACGTCAGTCCAGATTTCGACTCGTCGCGCGCCGAGCAAGGCACCGAAGTAAGCAGCCGATGTATCCGATCCGCCACGGCCGAGAATCGTAGTCGCGCCCGCGCTATCTGCCGCCATGAAACCTTGCGTAATCAACACCTCGCCTTGCTCAGCAAAACGCGCGCGCCATGCGCTATCGGCATCAAGTGCGCAAGACGCAGACAAGCGTTGCGCCCAGCCCGTTTGATTGGGTAACGGCATCGCGCGCAACCACTGTCGAGCGTCACACAGCGCAATCGGCAGGCCGTTGGCGCTGAGATAGACCTGACCCAATTGACTCGAAAGGCGCTCGCCCAATGCCAGCAATTCGGCCTCCCAAGCCAGCGCCGCCTCGCAGTCGGTGGCCAGCGAGGTGCGTGGGTCCTGTGCCAGCGCAGCGAGCTCGTCTAGCAACGGGCCGATACAGGTCAAAGGATCCAGACCCAAACCCAGCGCAAATTCGCGATGGCGCTGCGCGATGGTCTGCGCACGATTGGCTCGGGAGTAGGCGTCCGCCCGCGAATCGGCCAAGGCTTGCAATGCGTTGGTAGTTCCCGACAAGGCCGACACCACGACCAACACGCGGACACCCTCGGCGCGCCGTTCGCGAATCCGCTCGCCGATGGCATCCCAACGCGCGCGTTGCGACACGCTGGTGCCACCAAATTTCAACACGATCCAGTCCGCAGACGGGCGGATCGGGTTTGCAGAGGTCATGCCGGGATTCCGTTCGGGGCCGCGTTGGGCGGCTTCTCGTTGCAGTGCAGCATGACAAAAGCCCTGCGCATTCGCCAGCCTCACGCGGCATGATGATTAGCCCTAAGTAACCACGTTTTTCTATGTCAAAGGTCGCCCGCTCCAGCGTTGCCTTCAAACAGGTCGACGTATTCACTCACCAAGGCTTCTTGGGCAATCCCGTCGCGGTAATACTCGACGCCAGCGCGCTTGATGCACGCAGCATGCAACGCATCGCGACCTGGACCAACCTATCGGAGACCACCTTTGTGCTGCCGGCCACCAGCGCCGCTGCCAATTATCGCTTGCGTATCTTCACACCAAGGCAGGAGCTCCCGTTCGCTGGCCATCCGAGCGTCGGCACGGCGCATGCGATGGTTGAAGCCGGATTGATTGCCGCGAATGCGACCGAATGGGTGCAGGAATGCGCCGCCGGCTTGCTGCCATTGCGAATGGAGTTTGATGAGGACAATGAACGACTGATCTTCGTCCGCTCGCCCAGCGCAAAGTGGCTTCCGCTGATCGACACCGATCATCTGCAATTGACCGCCGCGCTTGGCACCGCACCCTTGCAGCAACCCGCGCCGCAAGTGTTAGACAACGGTCCGCAGTGGTGGCTTACCGAGTTTGCCGATGAAGCAACGCTACGCCAACTCAAGCCTGACTTTAATCAGCTTGCGGCCCTCACCCTCGCCCGTGGCGCGGTCGGCGTGGCCGCATTCGCGCGCAGCGCGCATTCCGACTATCAGCTGGTAGTGCGGTGTTTCTGTCCGGCCGATGGCATCAATGAAGACCCGGTGACCGGCAGCGCCAACGCCTGCATTGCGGCTTGGTTGGCTGGTCACGGCAGTTTGCCGGGATCGAGCTATCAGGTCAGTCAGGGCCGCGAAGTGGGTCGCGACGGCAAGCTGCAACTTCGCGTGGCGGACAACGGCGTGTGGGTCGGGGGTGCGTCAGTGACTGTGATTGACGGACGCATCGCGCTGGTTTGACGCGCGGAAATTGGTGGCTTGCTCGAAGCCTTGTTCGACCGCATGCCGTTGAACAATCAGCCCTCGTCATGCTCGCGAAGGCGGGGATCCAGTGCGTCTGCAACCACCCGCAACCATACAAACCTCTGGATTCCTGCCTACCCAGGAATGACGATTTCTAAGCAATGGACTCGACAAAGTGTCGGTAGCAGCCTCGGATAG
>JANNWF010000488.1:0-3033 GCA_031408455.1 Pseudoxanthomonas sp.
CCGTCAGCTATTGTCCTAGATCGACGCCCTCAGCCGGGCTAGCAAGCTGATCAAGATTGCCAACAGTGTCACTGCGCCCGCCGTGTGCAAAGTCGCCACCCACAGCGGTAAGCCCAGCACGACGTTACTTATGCCCAGAATAACTTGTGCAACAAGGGCCGCCACCAGCAACCAGCCCCACGCGGCAAGTCCAGGCGCTTTCAGCAGCCGCCAAGCAAGCCAACCCAGGTACGCGACGACCAGCACCGCGAACAGTCGATGCACCAGATGAATGGCGCTGCGAGCCGCGCCATCGAGTACACCGCCTTCGTAGTCGACGCCAATGCCGCGCCACAGCACAAAGCCTTCGGAAAAGTCGGCCGTTGGCCACCACTGCCCGAGACAGGTCGGGAAATCCGTTCCGCAAGCAAGCGCGGCATAGTTCGCCGACACC
Organism: Pseudoxanthomonas sp.; assembly: GCA_031408455.1. GTDB lineage: Bacteria > Pseudomonadota > Gammaproteobacteria > Xanthomonadales > Xanthomonadaceae > JANNWF01. Next base: position 434 of record JANNWF010000488.1, read on the forward strand.
CAACCGCCGAGCGCAATCTGCACGCCAAGCAGCGCTACTCCCGCCCAAAGCAGGTGCTTTAGCGTCCTCGAACTAGTGCTGATTACCCACTGGTTCGGCGTGCTGCGCCAGGCGATCCATAGCAGCAGTGAAAGCGTGGTCAGACCGCCGAGCAGATGCGCCATGACGACGACGGGCTTCAGCAACCAGGTCACCGTCCACATGCCGAGCATGGCTTGCATGATGATGACGGCCAGAGCAATCGCTGAGATGCGAGCGAAGTCGCGGTTGTCCCACCGCACTGCGGCGACCAGCAGCAGGCCCAGCCCGGAACCGGCCAGTCCGAACGCGATCAGGTAGTAAGCGCCGATATAGGCCGGAATCGAAGCCGCTATCAATCCGCTGGCAGCGAGCACAGTGAGTAACCCGGCGCGTCGATGGCGCGCGGCGAGCAAAGCAAGGCTGAGCACCAACACACCCAATAGCGCGGCGATGTGGCGATGGAACTGTTCGCGCCAGGTTTTGTGTGATTCGACCATGCGCTCCGGATAGGCGACGTTGGCGGCCGCCTCATCAACCGTTCCCGTCGGCCAAGTGGCTTTGCCGTAGCAGGTGGGCCAATCCGGACATGAGAGGCCTGCGTTCGACAGTCGAACGAAGGCCCCAAACAGGATGACGCACACGGCAAGACCCACGGCGAGCCAGGCGATGCGGTAAAAGTGTGGATACGGTGAATTCATGCTGTGGGATCGCGTTGCCTACTTTGGTTTGGCCGGCTGCTTGATGAGCGTGCTACTTGATGAGTCTCGAAAGATCGCGACGCAGGCCATTGGGATCAAAGCCCTCGCGGTAGCGCATGACCAGATAGCCGTGCGGGTCGATCAGCCAGACTTGCGGCATGCTGGTCGGGGATTGTTTTAGCGGCACAGGCAATTGCCCTTCGAGCCGCAGCGGGGGAAACAATCCCGCATCGATTAGTGAACCGATGTCCTCGGCAGCGTCGATTGCTGTGAACGGGTGGAGCTTGTCGACATGGCGACCCAGTGCTTGGCGCACGTTGGACAACATGCCAGCGGCGACGCGACAGGCGCCTTCGCATGGCTTAGGCAGTTGCACCAGCAAGGTCCAATGGTGCTCGGTATTCACCCATGGCCATGCCGCAGCGTCCGACTGCGTGGCCGCGACCGCTTGCATGCTCAAGGGCGGCGCCAGCAGTTCGCCGAAATTGCGCGTGGTGGTGGGTTGCCAACCGCCAAAACGCATCACTACGGCGGCGATGAATGGGGTCAGAAACAACAGCACAATCAGGAGTAGCTTTAGCTGCGAACGAGCGCTGGCCGTCACTTGCGTTGAGTCCGAAAAAGGAAAATCAAATAGATCACCGCAACCGTGAGCGCAAATCCAAACCACTGCGCCGCATAGCCGAAATGGGTGTCGGCGGGCAGTGTATTGGGTAGTGCGTCGAGATCGCGCATAAAGCCAATCGGCATTGCGGGGTCCAGTCGCAGCAACCCTGCATAGGGTGCGCGCCCTATGGCAGCCGACACTTCGTCAGCATCAAGGTAGGTCAGCAAAAGCTGCGAAGGCATTGGCGTCGGCCACACATTGCGCATCAGACGCAGGCCCTGCCCCGGCAATGGCAGCAGCAGACCACGTACTTGAAGTCTCGCTGGAGGCGGATCTAGCAGCGGCAACTGGCGATCCGGCGGCAACTGCATCCACCCAAAATCGACTAGCACCGGCAGTTCCTCGGCGCTTTGGTAGATCGCCAAAGCGCGGACTCCCACTTGCGATTGCCGCCGCGCATTGTCGAGCAGCAACCATGGCGCTTCGGCGCGCAAGCGAAGCGTCCCGGAGACAGGTCGCGGCAGCGTTGCGGGTGAGCGCAATGCCGCTTCCAAAGGCATGGGCTCGGCTTCAAGCGCAGATGCGAAATCGGCCATGAAAGCGGTCTTGGCCACACCCCGTTGATACTGCCAGACGCCAGCGGCAGAAAATGCGCCACAAGCAAGCAGGGTCAGCAACAGCCAATGCAGCGGCAATCGCATCAGACAATCGTGCCAATGTGAAGCGGGCCGATTTGCAGCGGGCCGATGCAAGACAGGCTCATGCGAGACGGGCTCATGCGAAGCGGGTTTTTGCGAAACAGACTGATGTGACACAGACCCACGACTTCCGAGCATCCACCGTTGACAGCACCGTGACGCGGGATGGAAGGCAACTTGCGATACTGCGCGAAGTCGATTCGCGCGAGCCCCGCCATGTTGCAAAAACTCATCATCATCGCCTTCCTTGCGATCATCGTTTACAACCTCGGGGCGGGCTTGTTCTACATGCTCACCGACAAAGGGGGCACTGACCGCACCGTCAACGCGCTCACCCGCCGAATCGCGCTATCGGTCGGGCTTATCTTGCTGGTGATACTGGGAATGGCGACGGGCGTCATCGAGCCGCATGGTGTCGGGCAGTAGCAGGAGCTGAATCGCTCTGTGCCTAAACCGCGGTTATAGGAGCGGGGGAAGCCGCGATCAATAACACTCCAGCCAGGAGAGCAAAGCGGCTTACGCCGCGCCGAAAAAAAACAAAAAACTTGGCGGGGTTGGGGGGGTGGGAGCGCGCAA
>JANNWF010000489.1:0-3013 GCA_031408455.1 Pseudoxanthomonas sp.
AGCCCGGATGCAGCGCAGCGGAAACCGGGGTTCGACGCCAGCCCCCGAATACCCTGCGCTGCATCTGAGCTACTCTGACTTTGCCCGTCGCGCCTTGGTTGATATCGCGACGCTGTATCCCCTCGGTTTGACTCACCGCCAAGCAGGGAGTAATCCTTGCGCACTTTTTTGCCCGGCGACGGTTTGCTTGTCGGCGACTACTTCCTTGCCGGCGTGCCGGTTTTTGCAACTACTTCAGGATCACTCATGAGCAACGGCCTCACCATTCCCAAGGGCGAATTCCTTGGCCACCCCAAGGGTCTGTTTTTGTTGTTTGCGACTGAGATGTGGGAGCGCTTCAGCTACTACGGCATGCGCGCGCTGCTGGTGTTGACGGTGATCGCGCTGGTTGATTCCGACAACCCGGGTTTCGGTTGGACTAATTCCGAGGCGCTCAAGTTGTACGCCTGGTTCACCGGCCTGGTCTACCTGACGCCGCTGATTGGCGGTTGGTTGGCTGACAACTTCATCGGCCAACGCAAGGCGGTGATTATCGGCGGTTTGGTGATGGCGGCCGGTCAGTTCACGCTAGCTTCCTCGATCCCCGGCAGCTTGCCGCTGTTTTATACCGGGCTCGGGCTAATCATCATTGGCAACGGCTTTTTCAAGGCCAACATTTCGACAATGGTGGGTGATCTCTATCCGGCTGGCGACGCACGCCGCGACGGTGCCTTCACGATCTTCTACATGGGTATCAATGTCGGCGCGTTCTTGGCGCCGCTGATCTGCTCGACCTTGGGTGAAGACGCCGCCTACGGCTGGAGTTATGGCTACGCCGCAGCGGGCGTCGGCATGTTGTTGTCGGTGGCAATTCAACTTGTGTTTGCACAGAAGATGTTGGGTGATGTCGGTGTGCAGCCATCGGCGAAGCGCGCGCTGGCGATGGCTGGTGGCGAGAAGAAGCCGCTCACCCCAATCGAACGTGATCGCTTGCGCGTCATCTTTATGCTGTTTGTGTTCGTCGTGCTGTTCTGGGCCAGCTTTGAGCAGGCCGGTGGCTTGATGAACATTTACGCCTCCGAGAAGTCCGACCGCATGCTCGGCACTTTTGAAGTGCCGGCCGGTTGGTTCCAATCTCTGAACCCGCTTTTTATTGTCTTGCTGGCACCTTTGTTCTCGATTCTTTGGGCACGCTTGGGCGAGGCGGGTCGCAATCCCGCCACCTCCATCAAGATGATGTTTGGCTTGTTGCTGACGGGCATCGGCTTTCTATTCATGGTGTTTGCGGCACTGGAAGCAGCCAGCGATCCCACCGGCAAGTCGAGCATGTGGTGGCTGGTGCTGGCCTATCTGTTCCACACCATGGGCGAGCTCTGCATCAGCCCAGTGGGGCTGTCGATGGTGACCAAGCTGGCGCCGCTGCGCTTGGCAAGTCTGATGATGGGCGTGTGGTTCTTGATCAACTTCTTCGCCAATCTGATCGCCGGCTACGTCGGTGCGTATGCCGAGCAACTCGGTGAGGTGTCGGTATTTGCCGGCATCGCCATCGTCAATGGCGTGTTTGCCATAGCTCTGTGGGCGCTGTCGTCGACGCTGGTGGGCTGGATGCACGGGGCTGAGAAGACAATCGCGCGAACCTAACCGCCGCCAACCGATTGTCAGCAAACGGCGACTTCGGTCGCCGTTTGCATTTGCAGGGTGCTATCGATGCAGCAGCGCATCCAGCAGCGCCTCAAAGCGCTTGATCTCGGCGGCGCTCAGCGACTCCATCAACTGGCGCTCGTAGCTGAGCGCCAACGGCACGATTTGATCGTAGATGGCGAATCCAGCCTCTGACAGCGCCAATACCGAACGGCGGCGGTCATCGCTGTGGATGTCACGCTGCAATAGTCCGCGTTCGATCAGCGCATTGACCGCGCGGCTCACCGCGACTTTATCCATCGCTGTGTGCTCGGCCACTTCCATCGCCGACACATCCGGATAGCGGCCCAGCACCGCCATCACTCGCCACTCGGTGACGCTGACTCCGAAACGCGCCTCGTACAACGCCGCGATCTCGCTGCTGATGCGATTGGACAACACGCTCAGGCGATACGGCAAAAAGCGATCCAACTCGAGAATGACGCGATCAGGATTAGACTCTGGCATAACGCGGCGCCTTGCATTTGGTTTCATCTGAAACTATTGTGGGCTCACTCAGCGCGAGCGCCGCTGGTAGGGTCTGGGAGGACTTCGATGAATGCAACGGTCGACACCGGCAGCAGCCGGATCACTTACGACAATCCGATGGGCATCGACGGCTTCGAGTTTGTCGAATTTGCTTCACCGCAACCAGACCATCTGCACGACTTCTTTCGCAAGCTGGGCTTCGTGCAGGTCGCCCGCCACAAGACGCGGCCGATTCACACTTATCGGCAAGGCGATTGCACGTTTCTGATCAACGAAGACCCGGATTCCTTCGCGGCCGATTTTGCTGCCGAGCACGGCCCCAGCGCCTGCGGTTTCGCCATCCGCGTCAACAAACTGGCCGAATGGGCGCGCGTGCAAGCGCTGAAGAACGGTGCCGAGCAGATTGGCGAACGTGAGTTGACCAAGGCGGTCGCCGCGCCAGTGATCAAGGGTATCGGCGGCTGCATGTTGTACATCGTTGATCGCTATGACGAGCAAGGCACCATCCACGATCCCGACTACGAATGGCTGCCGGGTGTCGAGCACATGCCAAAGGGCTTCGGCCTGACCTTCATCGACCATCTGACCCACAACCTGTTTCACGGCAACATGGCCAAGTGGGCGGACTATTACCAACGCCTGTTCAACTTCCGCGAGATTCGCTACTTCGATATCAAGGGCGCCAAAACTGGCCTGGTTTCAAAAGCGATGACCGCGCCCGATGGCATGGTCCGCATTCCGTTGAACGAGTCCAACGACCCGAAATCGCAGATCAACGAGTACTTGAATCAGTACAAGGGCGAAGGCATCCAACACATCGCCTGTTTCACTGACAACATCTATGAAACGGTGGAGACGATGCGTG
>JANNWF010000490.1:0-3491 GCA_031408455.1 Pseudoxanthomonas sp.
CCCGCATTTAGCCCGAAATAGCCCGCGAGTCGTCTCGCCGGCCGGCCAGACTGGCCACCCATTCAAATTGACCATCCGTTCGCATGTCTCGACCCACCGTCGCCACCATTCACCTTGATGCACTGCGCTCGAATCTGGCGCAGGTGAGGCGGGTTGCGCCGGCATCGAAGGTGCTCGCCGTGGTCAAGGCCGATGGCTACGGCCACGGATTGGAGCGCGTTGCGCAAGCCTTGAACGGTGCCGACGCGTTTGGTGTCGCGGCGATTTCTGACGCACAACGTTTGCGTGCGGCGGGCCTGTCGCAGCGTATCGTGTTGTTGTCGGGCATTGACGAGGCCGCCGACCTACCTTTGTTGCGGCAGTTGCAGCTGGACACGGTGGTGCATCACGCCTCGCAACTGCGGTTGCTCGAAGCAGATCGAATTACGACACCGATCCGGGTGTGGGTGAAGATCGACAGTGGCATGCACCGTTTGGGCTTTGCGCCGGCGGATGCAGCCAACGCGTATGCGCGCCTGCGCGCTTTGCCGAATGTCGCGGCTGACATCGTGTTGATGACGCACTTTGCCCGCTCTGACGAATTTGCCGCAGATACGACGCGCGAGCAAATCGCGCTGTTCAATGAAGTGAGTCGCGATCTTCCCGGCCAGCGCTCGCTGGCGAACTCTGCGGCAGTGCTGGGTTGGCAGGATTCGCACGCGGATTGGGTACGACCGGGCGGGGCGCTGTACGGGCTGTCGGTGGTGGATGGCCGGCCCGCAGCCAGCTTCGGTCTGCAGCCGGCGATGACGCTTTCGACCGGACTCATTGCCATCAATCGGCTGAATAAGGGCGAGCGTCTGGGCTATGGCGGCAGTTTTGAAGCAAGCACCGACATGTGCATTGGCATCGCGGCCATTGGCTATGGCGATGGTTATCCAAGGCACGCGCCAAGCGGCTCGCCGGTGTTGGTCAATGGTCAGCGCGCACGCACAGTGGGGCGGGTGTCGATGGACCTGCTGGCGATTGACCTTGGCGCGATCGCCAACGCGAAGGTGGGTGATCCGGTGGTGCTGTGGGGCAAGGGTTTGGCCGTTGAGGAAGTCGCAGCGGCGGCTGGCACCATCAGTTATGAGCTGACTTGCGGGATCACCCGGCGTGTGCGCTTTATCGAAGACTGATTGCGGGCGTAGGCACTCGGCCAGCAGTCGGTGACGCCGACGCCTTCAGTAGCGCGTGGTCAGTGTAACCAACCACTCAGGCATCCAGACCAAGAAACGCGCCTCCAACCATTTGTCGATGCCGCTCACCACCAGCAGGCCAATTAGCAGCAAGCTCCAGCCCATCAGCTTGCGGCCATGGTCGCCAACGCGAAGCAGCGACTGCCGATGGCGCTCGAGCAAGCCGCGGCCGAGCAAACCAACGATGGCCAGAGGTAGCACGGCCGCCACACTGAACACGCTCATCACCATGGCCGCACCGGTCGTGCCGCCACCGCTGGCGGCCAAGCCAATCGCCGCTCCCAAAGTAGGCCCCACGCACGGGCTCCAAGCGACGCCCATCAACATGCCAACGCCAAACTGCGCGGCGGGGTGATCGCTGCGAATGCGCGTCAGCGCGTTGCCACCGGCGTTACCCAACAGACCGGTGACGCGCGCCAGTGCATCCCGCAATCGGCTGCTCAGCAAGATCAATCCAATCACCGCCATCAACACGCCCGCTGCGGGTCGCAGGCTGCGGTCATCCAGACCGAACAACTGGCCACTGCTGGCGAGTGCTACGCCGATCACGGTGAAGGTCAGCGCCAGGCCTGCAATGAGAGTGACCAAGCCCCAGCGACTGCGTCCGGTAGCGGACGCCGCCACCATCGGCAGCACGGGCAACACGCACGGCGACAAGGTGGTGAGCAGACCGGCGACAAATGCCAGGCCCAAGGTGGCCAAGCCGGGCAGGGTGGATTCGATCATGCCAATGTTGCCGCGATTTTCTTTCTGGCTGCCTGTGACTCGGCTACTTCACGTTGGCGGCGGGCGCGCCTTGCTCGAGCAGCCCTTTGTCCAAAAATGCGCGCAACTTCGCATCGGCGGTCTCAGCCACGGACAAGGCTAAGCGCTTGCCGTCGCGATACAGCAGCAAGGTGCTCTGCCGCGGCGCACCCAATGCACGCGCGGCATCCCGCTGATCGTCCCAATCCACCTTCAACTTCGCCAGACCGGCATAACGCGGCTCCAGCAATGCCACATCCAGCACTACCGCCTGTGCGCGGCAGGTGGGGCACCAATCGGCAAACACATCGACCAACACAGTTTTGCCCTCCGCCTGCAAACTGGCCAACCGCTCGTTGCTGAAAGCCTCATAGGCTGCTTGCGCACTGGCGTTCGACGCCGTTGCGAGGCACAGAATGACAAGGGCAAACAAGCGCGGAAGGCGCGACACAACAGAGGACATGGCAGGATTCTCGGCGGTGAATGGAAGCGACATGACGGGAGCTTGATCCAAGCAATGTTTGCGTACGTCGACAACAAGGCCAACACATCAGCATTCTAGCCGTGCAACCAGCCTATGCACGATCGCCTAGAGCGGACCGAGCGAAGCGAAGGCACGCGAGCAGCGCGCGAACTTGCTTCGCTGCTTCCGCAATGGGCGACCTTGCCATCGGTCAACGCCTCAGCCGCCTTAGCGTTTAAGCCACTGACTACTCATCGCCGGAACTCCATGTGCGCATTCTGATCCTTGTCACGCTTCTGCTCTTGACCACGACCATTCACGCCGCGCCTTCCAATGGTGCGTGGTTTGATCGCACCCGCGATGGCCACGGCATGGATTGGCAGGTTGTTGGCGACCGCCTGGTCGGTGGTTTGTTCACCTTTGACGCCGCCGGCGAACCGATTTGGTACTTGATCGACGCCGCCATCGTCGCCGATACCGCGGTCGGCGAACTGATCGAATATCGCGCAAGCGCCAATGCGCTGCCGTCGATACAGCAGCGCTACTCGGGACTGGAGATTCGACAAGTAGCCAACGCGGCGGCCTGCGGCGATGGCAGTGCCCGTCCCGGCGTCACGCAACTCTTCGATGTGCGTTTTGTGATTGATGGCCAGTCGAATCGTTGGTGTTTGGAGCCACTGTTACCGGCCGACATGATTGCCGAATCGGCCTTGTCAGGCAGTTGGTACGCCGGCGAGGCGGATCGTGGTTGGGGGCTGATTACCTATCGATTCCCAGTCAATGGCAGCGCGGTCGCGTTCTCAACGCTCTATGTCTACGACGCCGCCGGCAAGCCACGCTGGGCGTTTGCGGGTCACGCGCCGGAAGTCAGCGAGCTTGGGCCGATGCTGCGATTTGCACGTGGCTATTGTCGACAGTGCCCGAGCCAGCCCTTGGTTTTGAGTCCGGCCGGCAACGCCTCGATCACCCTCATCACGCCACGCAACGACGTGACGTTCAATCGCGCAGCCTTGGCCATGACCTATCCGTTCGGTGTTGGCGGACAGTTCAATCGCAGCGATCGG
>JANNWF010000491.1:0-10860 GCA_031408455.1 Pseudoxanthomonas sp.
CTGGAGAGATGATCGGCGCGCAGGGCATTCTCGCGCTGGGTCGGGTCGATCGGATGTACGCCATCGCCGAGGTTTACGAGACCGACATCGGCCGCGTGCAAGCCGGGCAGACGGTCACCGTGTCGAGCCGCGCGCTGGCTGAGCCACTGACCGGCGTAGTCGAGCGGGTGCGCCCGCAGGTGCGCAAGCAGGACCAACTGGGCACCGATCCGGCGGCGCGCAAGGATGCACGCATCGTCGAGGTCGAGATTCGATTGGAAGACTCGGCGCCGGCAGCGGCGCTGACCAATCTGCAGGTCGAAGTGACGATCGGCGGCTGAGTGTGGCCATGACTCCGCTGGGCTGGATGCAGCTGCGCCATCGACCGCTGCGCCTGCTTGTGGCGCTGCTTGGCATTGGCTTTGCGGTTCTGCTGATCATGATGCAGCTCGGCTTTCGCTCGGCGCTGTTCGAGAGCGCGGTGCGCTTCCAGCAGCGCTTCAACTACGACATCGCGCTGTTCAGTCCTGACAGCGTGTTTATCGTGCGCCCGGAGTCGTTCTCGATCCGCCGGCTTTATCAGACGCTTGCCGATCCCGATGTCGAAACCGTTGCGCCGGTCTACATCTTCCCGGCGATCTGGAAGAACCCGTGGACCAACCAGCGCCGCAGTCTGAATCTGATCGGCTTCAATCCCGATGACGACTTGCTCGACGCCGAGGGCTTCGACGCCGGCCGCGCGCTGCTCAAACGCGAGGACGTGGTGCTGTTCGACGCCCGCTCGCGACCTGAATTCGGTCCGGTGGCGGCGACGTTGCGAGAGGGTGGCCAGGTGGTCACCGAGGTCAACAGCCGCGAAGTGCAGGTGGTCGGCCTGTTCGAGATGGGCACCTCGTTCGGCATCGACGGCAGCCTGATGACCAGCGACGACAACTGGCTGCGGATGTTCCCTGATCGCTCGCGCAACAGTATCCAACTGGGACTGCTGAAACTGAAGGCGGGAGCAAACCCAGACGCGGTGCGTGATCGGCTGCGCGCTTATCTGCCGGAAGACGTGCTGGTGCTGACCAAGGCCGACTTCGTCAACCGCGAAGTTGCCTACTGGAACCGCGCGACGCCGATCGGCTATGTGTTTGCTTTCGGCGCGATCATGGGCTTCGTGGTTGGCGCGATCATCGTCTACCAGATTTTGTTCGCCGACGTGTCGGAACATCTTGGCGAGTACGCCACGCTGCGCGCGATGGGCTACTCCAACGGTTTCGTCTCCGGCATCGTGCTGCAGCAGGCGGCGATCCTCGGCGTGCTGGGCTTCATCCCCGGACTACTCGCGGCGCACGTGCTTTACGGGCGCGCGGCGGCGGCCACTTTCCTGCCGCTGGCGGTGACACCCGAGCGCGCCGGCACGGTATTTGCGATGACCCTGGCGATGTGCGCGATCTCTGGCTTGCTGGCGGTCCGCAAGGTTCGCCGGCTCGATCCCGCCGAGGTGTTCTGATGGCGCTGGTGCCGGTGCGGGTTGAAAATCTCAATCATTTCTATGGTCGCGGCGCGCTGCGCAAGCAGATCCTGTTCGACGTCAGCACCGAGATTCCGCAGGGCCAGATCATCATCGTCACCGGGCCGTCGGGCTCGGGCAAGACCACGCTCCTGACCTTGGTCGGCGCGCTACGGTCGGCACAGGAAGGCAGCGTGCAGGTGCTCGGCGAAGAGCTGCGCGGCGCGCGACCGGCCACGCTGGAGAAAGTGCGGCGACAGATCGGTTTCATCTTTCAGCAGCACAATCTGCACGGCGCGCTGAGCGCGCTGCAGAACGTCGAACTCGGGCTGCGCGTTTCTGGCCGCTATCGGGGTGCAGAGCTGCGTCGCACGGCGGTCGCGATGCTCGAAGCCGTGGGTCTCGGCGAGCGGCTGAACTACAAGGCCGAGGCGCTGTCCGGCGGCCAGCGCCAGCGCGTCGCGATTGCGCGTGCGCTGGCCGCGGAGCCAGCCATGCTGCTGGCGGATGAGCCAACTGCTTCACTGGACAAGGAGTCCGGTCGCGAAGTGGTCGACCGCATGAAGGTGCTGGCCAAGGAGCAGGGCTGCACCATCCTGCTGGTCACCCACGACAACCGAATTCTCGATGTCGCGGATCGCATCCTGCATCTGGAAGATGGCCGGCTGTCGACGTTCTCCGACTCGGTGTTGGCCAACAACCGGCACATGATGCAGCTGCTCGCAGACGACCGGCAGAAGCAGGACATCGGCAGCATAGTCGACGGACTGGACGAGCACGGCTTTCGCGCCAAGCTGGAAGAAATCTCCGACGACGCCCAACGCTATGTCGAGGCCACCTCGCTGTCGCGCGACAAGGTCTACCAGACCATGCTCGAGCAGGCGCTGTTCGCCATCACCCGCAAGCTGGCGCAGCTGCTGGATGCCGAGCGCGCCTCGCTGTTCCTGCTCGAGCACAGCACGCAGACACTGCTGCTGCGTGTCACCGAAGGGCTGCAGGGGCGCAAGGACATCCGCATTCCGATGGGCAGCGGCATTGCCGGCGCGGTGGCACGCAGTGGCAAGGGCGAGCGGGTCGCCGATGCCTATCAGGACGCACGCTTCAATCCGGAAGTCGACAAGCTGTTCAACTACCGCACCCGCTCGATCCTGTGTTTGCCGCTGTTCGACAAGGCGGGCCAGGTGTTTGCGGTGGCGCAGGTGCTCAATCGCCGCGACGGCGAGCCGTTCAGCGCGGCCGACGAGCAGCGTATCAGCGGTTTCCTCAGCACCATCGGCCTGATCCTCGAAGGCCTGCGCGCGCACCATTGGGAAGGTCAGGAACGACGTCAGCGATGAGCAATCCAGAAACCGTCCATATGCGCCGGGTCAGCGGCTTGGCGCCGGCGACCATCGAACTGCTGGAGCGCTACTTTGGCCTTGAGCTGGACAACGAACACGCTCTGCTGGATGCCATCGAGACCGTGCTGCTGACCGGCAACACCTGGCTGTTCCGCCAGGACGACCCCGGCGACTCGCTGTATTTTCTGGTGCGCGGCCGGCTGCAGGTGTGGCGCAACGCCGACGATTCGCGCGCCGAGCTGGCCGGCAGTCTGCTTGGCGAGATCCTGCCCGGCGACAGCGTTGGCGAAGTCGGCCTGCTGACCGCCCAGCCGCGCAGTGCTGGCGTGCGAGCCATCCGCGACAGCCTGCTGGTGCGGGTGGATCGCGCCACCTTCGAGCAGCTCGCGACGCGTAATCCGGCGCTGGTGATGAAGCTGGCCGCCAGCGTTGCCCAGCGGCTGCGCCAGAGCACGCTGCCGCGCGCCGCCGGCAGTCGACCGCTCACCACCATCGCCATCGTGGCGCTGGACGACACGCCGAGAGTGCGGTCGTTCTGCGATTCGCTCAGCGTCGGGCTGGCCGCCTGCGGTGGGACGCTGGATCTGGCTGCTGATCGGCTAGGCGCAGTCGGCGCGCCGCAGGCGCGTCTGGCAGCGGGCGAAGCGTTGGATGATCGCCTCAAGCATTGGCTGCACGAGCTGGAGGGGAAAACTCGTTTTCTGCTGTACCGCAGCGAGCCGGTGGCCAGCCCGTGGTCGCGCTTTGCGGTACGTCAGGCTGACCTGGTTCTGCTGATCGGCGAGGCCAACGCCGATCCGCTGCGGCGGCGTTGGGAATCGGATCTGCTGCCCGGTCCGGAAGTTCGCAACGGTCCGCGCTGCGGTCTGCTGTTGCTGCAAGGCCCGACCGCGCAGCCGATCAGCGGCACCGCGGCGTGGCTGGATGCACGGCGCCTCGAGTTTCATCTGCACCTGCGGGCAGATCGACCCGACGACCTGCAGCGTGTGCTGCGCGTGCTCACGGGTCGCGCCAACGGGCTGGTGCTGGGCGGCGGCGCAGCGCGCGGCTTTGCCCATCTGGGCGTGCACCGCGCGCTGGTCGAGAGCGGCACGCCAATCGACTGGTGCGGCGGTACCAGCATCGGCGCGATCATGGCCACCACCCTCAGCTACGACTGGACGCCGCAGCACGCGCGTGACATCGCGCACGCCTGCTTCGTTGGCGGCAAGCCGTTCTCCGATTACACCCTGCCGATGATCTCGCTGCTCAGCGGCGCGCGCATGGTGCGGCTGTGCCAGCAGCACCTGCCCGGCAATATTGAAGACATGCCGCTGCCGTACTTCTGCGTGTCGAGCAACCTGTCGACCGGTGCGCTCAACCTGCACGAGCGCGGACCCGTCTGGAAGGCGGTGCGTGCCAGTGCGGCGCTGCCCGGCGTGCTGCCGCCAGTGGTGTTCGACGGTCAGCTGGCGGTCGATGGCGCGGTGCTCAACAACCTGCCGGTCGACATCATGCAGAGCAAGCCGGTCGGCAAGGTGATCGCGGTCGAACTGGCCGCGCGCAAGGCGCACCGGATCGACTACGAGGAGGTGCCGAGCGCTTGGTCGATCCTCGGCGGTAAGCTGCGCGGCAAGAAGGGCGCGAAAGTGCGACTGCCAGGCCTCGCAACGCTGATGCTGAAGGCCACCGAGATCGGCACGATGGCGCGTGTCAAGGAGCTAGGCGCGCGCGCCGATCTGCTGCTGCGGCCCCCCGTTCACCAGTTCAGCATGATGGGAGTCAAACACTTCGACGCCTTGGTCGAGGCTGGTTACCAGCACGCCCGCGAAGAGCTGCCGCGCTGGCTGGCTGGCGAGCGCTGACTCCGACCGGATGCGGGACTGAAGGGCGGTAGCCATCCGCGGGTCAAGTGCGACATGACCCCGACCTATCGCCGTTCTATCGCACGCAGCAGGCGTCGACGAAACGGCGATTGACGCCATGTAGTTTGAGCCAACTGCTTGCGGCGGTACGAGCAGCTTCGCGAAGTCGCCCTTCGAAAAGCCAAGGCAGGATGTGGTGCGCCTAGCGAACCGCATCGCCAAGGCTCGCCAAAATGATGCGGTTCCCCCGGATCGGAGTCCGGGGTCACCGCAACCTTCAAAGGCACTCTGTGGTGAGTCCCACGCTTTAAGCCGGCCCTTGAATCTCCTCCAGCATCACTCTCGCTGCCGAAGCAATCGCGCCTCGACGCAACACGATGTCCCACCAACTTCCGCCCAGTTGCCTCCACAGCACAGCGGCGCGGACGGCGGCGAGTAGGGCGCAGCGGATGCGACCGACGACGACCGATTGGGCCAGATGGTTGGGGTCGCCTTGTACCAGCACGCGCGGGGTCAGGGTGCTGACGGTGGCGGAGTAGAGATCGCCCAAGTGTTGCTGCACATCCGGATCGAGCAAGCCACCACGCTCACGTTTGGGGCGGGCGTTGTTGATGCCTTTGGCGAGTGCGGCCAGCAGGTTGGGTTGTGCGACCAGCTTGCGTTCCACCAACAAGACAGTGAAGCCAATTCGATTGGCACTGACGCGGCGCGGGCCGCTGCCTTCGATCTGTGCGATCAGCAGTTGCAAGGCCGAGCGCATCGCCGGCAAGCCACCGAACACTTCTTCGGTGGAGGCCGCGTCGGTCGCAAATAGACTCGCGGTGGCGGGCGTCAGCAAGCCATCGTCGGCATGACCGTCGGCCGCGGTCTGCAAAACCACCTCTATCGCCTGTGCCATTCCGGCCAAGGCGAGTGTGCGCTGTCTCATGCGGCTTCCCTCAATCGACATTCCAGCGCTGCGTTGGTTTGGGTGATGGTGGCGCCGCCCAAGCATTCGACGCCGTCGTAAAACACCACGGTCTGTCCCGGAGTCACCGCGCGTTGCGCCTCGGCAAACGTCACCCGCAGCTCGCCGTCTACAAGCACTTCGACCCGACAAGCTTGGTCGTCCTGCCGATAGCGTGTTTTGGCTGTGCAATCGAAGGCGCACGCTGGCGGGCTGCCAGCGGTCCAACTCCCCTCATCTGCATGCAGTTCGGAGGAGATTAGCCAGCGACTGTCTTGACCTTGATCGACGTACAGAATGTTGCGCGCCACGTCCTTGCCAACCACGTACCAAGGCGCTGACGGCCGGCCGCGCACGCCGCCCAGTTGCAGCCCTTCGCGTTGGCCCAAGGTGTAAAAACACACGCCGCCGTGACTGCCGAGAGTCTGCCCGTTGATATCGCGGATTTCACCTGGTTGGGCGGCGAGATAGCCGCTCAGAAAGGTCCGAAAGTCGCGCTCACCGATGAAGCAAATGCCAGTGGAATCCTTTTTTGCATGCACGGGCAGCGCGGCTTCTTTTGCTAGCGCTCGCACTTCAGTTTTTTGCAGGTCACCCAACGGAAACAGTGTCGCTGCCAGCGCTTCTTGACCCAAGGCGCAAAGAAAATAGCTCTGGTCCTTGCTCGCATCGGCCGCGCGCAACCAGCGAAAGCGGCCATCTCGCTGATCAACGCGGGCGTAGTGGCCCGTCGCGATATGGGTCGCCCCCAGCGTGCGCGCGTGATCCAGAAAGGCGCGAAATTTGATCTCGCGGTTGCACAACACATCGGGGTTGGGCGTGCGACCAGCGGCGTATTCAGCAAGAAAATGCGCGAACACTTCTTGCCAGTATTCGGTGCTGAAGTTGGCGTGGTGAAACGGAATATCCAGTCGACCGCACACGGCAATGGCATCGCGTCTATCCTCATCGGATCGACAAAAGCCGCTGCCATCGTCTTCCCAGTTGGTCATGAACAGCGCATGCAGCGGGGTGCCGGCGCGCTTGAGCAACAGCGCGGCGACGGCCGAGTCGACTCCACCGGAGATACCCAGCATTACCGATGGGGCCGATGTTGAAGATCCTGTGCTCGGATGCTCTGAATTCACTGGGCAACCCAGCGCAGTGCCGACAGCGGATGACGAATGTCCTTCAAATAGTCATCGATGACCGAAAGCACCAAGGGGCTGCGCAAGCGTGCGTATTGCTCGGCGATCTCGTCACGCGTCAGCCACAGCGCTTGTTCAATACCGACATCCAAGGGGCGCTCGGGATGGTGCAGAGTAGCTTCGGCGACAAAGGCAAAGCGCAAGAATGCGCTGCCGCCGGGGCTGGTCCACTGGTAGGTGCCAAGAAAGGCGAGGGGCTCGACTTCCCAGCCGGTTTCTTCAAGCGTTTCACGACGGGCAGCATCGATCAGCGACTCATCGGCTTCGAGGTGGCCGGCCGGCTGATTGAGCACACGCGCGCCGCGAACGGTTTCCTCAACGATCAGAAATCGCTGATCTCGACAGACGACGGTCGCCACGGTGACGTCGGGTCGAAACGGATGCTCAATGATGCGTTCAAAATCGCTCACGTGGCCAATGCATGTTGGAAGTGGCACAAATGTTACATGAGGCTGGTTGGCACACTGGGCGCGGCAGTTGCCGCTCCACTTGTAGTTGCCTTTATGCGCCCCCAACACTGGGCGACTGGAAGCACCTTCTGGCGCAATCCGACCTCCCAATGCAGCGCTATGATGCGGTTATGAGCCACGAGAACGAGAACGAGCACGAACAGCACACAGGTGTTGCGGTGGCGACCGCGCCGCCGGAGGTCAAGCGGCCGCCGCTGTATCAAGTGCTGTTGATGAACGACGACTTCACGCCGATGGATTTCGTGGTCGAAGTGCTGCAAGTGTTTTTCGCCCTGAATCGCGAAAAGGCGACGCAGGTGATGCTGCACGTACACACCCGCGGTCGTGGCGTCTGCGGGGTTTTCACGCGCGAAGTGGCAGAAACCAAAGTGGCGCAGGTGAACGAGTTCTCTCGTCATCATCAGCACCCACTGATGTGCACCATGGAGCCGGCATGAGCGACGGCAGCAATTTAGTAATTTGCAATGCGAAAAGTGGTGCCACTTTTGGCACCGTGCGGCACCCGATTTAGGAGCGCAACATGTTCAGCAAGGACCTCGAGTTCAGTATCGGCCAGTGCTACAAGCAGGCGCGGGAAGCGCGGCATGAGTTCATGACCGTCGAACACCTGCTGCTGGCCCTGCTGGAAAACCCGTCAGCCGTGGCCGTGCTGCGCGCTTGTGCCGCCGACATGGGCCGCTTGGCCAGCGATCTGCGGGGCATCATCAGCGAAACCGTGCCCGTGTTGGCCGGCGACGACGCGCGTGATACGCAGCCCACGCTTGGCTTTCAGCGCGTCTTGCAGCGCGCTGTCTATCACGTGCAATCCTCCGGCAAGAAAGAAGTCACCGGCGCCAACGTGCTGGTGGCCGTGTTCGGCGAAAAGGATTCGCACGCGGTGTACTTCCTCAATCAGCAGGAAGTGACCCGGCTCGACGTGGTGAACTACATCTCGCATGGCATCGCCAAGCTCGGTCCCGAGGCTGGCAAGAGCGAGCCCGAAGCCGCACGCGACCCCGATGCGGAGGACGGCAAGAGCAATCCGCTGGTCGAATTCGCCAGCAATCTCAATGAACTGGCGCGCGAGGGCAAGATCGATCCCTTGATCGGCCGCTCTGAGGAAATCGAGCGCACCATTCAAGTGCTGTGCCGACGCCGCAAGAACAACCCGCTGTTCGTCGGCGAAGCAGGCGTGGGCAAGACCGCGTTGGCGGAAGGCTTGGCCAAGCGCATAGTCGATAACGAGGTGCCGCCGGTGCTAGCCGATGCGACCATTTATTCGCTGGACTTGGGCGCGCTGATTGCCGGCACCAAGTACCGCGGCGACTTCGAGAAGCGGCTGAAATCCGTGCTCGCACAGCTGAAGAAAACCCCCGGCGCGGTGCTGTTCATTGATGAGATCCACACCATCATCGGTGCCGGTTCGGCGTCGGGCGGAACCATGGATGCGTCCAACCTGATCAAGCCGGTGCTAGCCTCAGGCGAACTGCGCTGCATTGGTTCGACCACGTTTCAGGAATACCGTGGCGTGTTCGAGAAAGATCGCGCGCTGGCGCGGCGCTTCCAGAAAATCGATGTGGTCGAGCCGACCATCGCCGAGACGGTGGAAATCCTGCGTGGCCTGAAGACGCGATTTGAAGAGCATCACCACGTCGAATATCACCCCGATGCCTTGCAGGCGGCGGTCGATCTGTCGGTGAAACACATCGGTGACCGTTTATTGCCTGACAAGGCCATCGACGTGATCGACGAGGCCGGCGCCCGGCAGCAATTGATGCCCGAAGAGACTCGCAAAGCCATTGTTGACGTGTCCGAGATCGAGTTGATCGTCGCGCGCATGGCGCGTATCCCGACCAAGCAAGTGTCGGCCTCGGATCGCGACGTGCTGCGCAATCTCGACCGCAATTTGAAGATGGTGGTGTTTGGCCAAGATGAGGCCATCGATACCCTGACCTCGGCGATCAAGATGGCCCGCTCGGGCCTGGCCAATCCCGACAAGCCGATCGGCAACTTTCTGTTCGCCGGTCCCACCGGTGTCGGCAAGACCGAAGTCACCCGTCAATTGGCCATGCAGCTCGGCATCGAGCTGCTGCGCTTTGATATGTCCGAGTACATGGAAGCGCATTCGGTATCGCGCCTCGTCGGCGCACCGCCGGGATACGTCGGCTTCGATCAAGGTGGTTTGCTGACCGAGAAGATCGTCAAGACGCCGCATTGCGTGCTGTTGCTGGACGAAATCGAGAAAGCGCACCCGGATGTGTTCAACATCCTGCTGCAAGTAATGGACCGCGGCGCGCTCACCGACACCAACGGCCGCGAAGCCAATTTCCGCAACGTGATCGTGGTGATGACCACCAACGCCGGCGCCTCGCAAGCAGCGCGCCGGTCGATTGGCTTTACGCACCAGGATCATTCCACCGACGCGATGGAAGTGATCCGCAAACTGTTCACCCCGGAGTTCCGCAATCGTCTGGATGCAGTGATCCAGTTTGGCGCACTCGATTTCGACCACATCCTGCGCGTGGTCGACAAGTTCGTGATCGAACTCGAAGCCCAGCTGCACGAGAAGCACGTCACCTTGAACGTCGACGCCGACGCACGACGCTGGCTAGCTGACCACGGCTTCGACCGCCAAATGGGTGCCCGCCCGATGGCGCGTGTCATTCAAGACAAGATCAAGCGCCGCTTGGCGGATGAACTGCTGTTTGGCAGCTTGTCTGAGGGTGGGCGCGTGGATGTGTCGGTGCGGGATGGTGAGTTGCAGGTGGATGCCATGCCGCTGCCGCAGAAGTTGTTAACGGCGGCGGTTTACTGACAGTGAAAGAGGGGGCGCCTCACATGCGGGGCGTCACCTTTGGTTGGGCATCGGGCGCAGTGCCACGCCATGAATAATGATGCTCACTTGCCCGCATGCCAACGATTTTCCTGCTCGTAAACACGCTCTCAGACGATGCCTCGGCGGCGCTCTGCTTCCATCGCCAACAGCCAGCGTTTGCAATCCAGTCCCCCGCCAAACCCGGTCAAGCTGCCATCGCGGCCGATGACGCGGTGGCAAGGGACGATGATGGGCAGTGGGTTGCGGCCGTTGGCCAAGCCTACCGCGCGCACGGCGCGGGGTGAGCCGATGGCTGTGGCTTGATCGGAGTAGCTGCGGGTCTCGCCGTAGGGAATCTCGCGCAGCGCGGCCCAAGCGCGTTGCTGGAAGTCGGTGCCTTGCACACTGAGCGTGAGTTCGAAGCAGGTGAGTTCGCCGGCGAAGTAGGCGAGCAATTGGCGGCGCGGTTCGCGCAAGGCTGCGGGGTCGTGGTGCCATTGGGGACTGGCTGCGGGTCGATGGCGCGACTGTGGGAACACCACGTAGCGGAGACCATCGGCGTCGGCTGCAATCGTCAGTGGGCCAATCGGTGTGTCGAACTGGTCGTAGGCCAAGTCGCTGGTCGGGTTGGTTTTGCGGGGCATGGGCTATCTCGCAGGTTGGGATGGATTGACCCGGGGTTCAATGGCAGGTCTCGAAATCCGGTCAACCCGAACCGTCATTCCCGCGACGGCGGGAATCCATTGGGTTGGCCGTCGATTGTTATCTCCAGAAGCACTGGATCCCCGCTTACGCGGGGATGACA
>JANNWF010000492.1:0-2387 GCA_031408455.1 Pseudoxanthomonas sp.
CCCAACGTCGCTCGCCCGCCGTGTCCGACGCAAGGTTTTCCAATGCCACCGCCTAGGAATCTGTTGGCAACCGGCGCTCATTTGTACTCGTTGAAAAACTCGAGATCGACTTCGTAAACCGTTTTCGGATTGAGGCCCAACTCAAGCCGCTCAAACATCTTCACAAGCTTTTCACCGTCCACGAGTTCGATTGGATTAGTACCGTCTCTCACCGCTTCCTTCTTGGCTTCCATGGTGAAGTTTCCGGTGGTGAGGAAGATCGCTTTGTCTGCTCGACCGATCATCGCGCCGCGAAAGTCCCGGATCATCCCTGATCCCACTGAGCCTTGGTAACGCTTGCACTGAAAGATAACTTTGAAACTCAAAAGTGGATTGATTTCAAGGATGCCTTCTCCATCGATGCCGCCATCGCCTGACCGGCCCGTTACCTTTACATTTTGGAACCCGTATCGCCGTAGCAAAAGCTGACACAGACGCTCGAAACCCCCTGCGCTAAGCGACTTCAACACTGGCAATAGTCTTGTCTCCTCAGCTGCAAGAATCTTCTCTTCGACGTCGACTTCGGCCTCAGTTGAAGCCTTGCTTGCGTTGCTGCTGCCCTCATTTTTCTTGGAACGCTGAACGGACTTAAAGAGTTCAACCGGGTTCAATTTGGAAAGATCTTCCTTTAGGCCCCTTTCTGTCAGGCGCCACACGCCACGTGCTGCCGAATCAATGTGTCCCGAGTGGACGAGATAAAGCCGGGCCCAAGCAATAGCGTTCCTGACATTTGAACCACCATTCTTGTTGGTCTTCTCCAACTCCTTTTCGGGAATTTTCTCGCGTTCAATAACTGCGTCTGTTGCTTCGTAAGCCAAAGCAGAGCCGCCCAGTTCACGCAGTGATTCAATGATCGGAATGAAGTGTTGCGTGAACTTTGGTCCCTTGACCATGACCTCTTCCTTGGATGCGGACGAACCAGCAAAAGCTGGCTTCGATCTTGCTTCTTGGTACAACAGAGAGCAAGGGAGCCGGCGAGTCGTAGCGCCCGCGGATGCGCTGGCTGTGTTGGCGGTGAGCGCAGCGAACCCAACGTCGCTCGCCCGCCGTGTCCGACGCAAGGTTTTCCGATGCCACCGCCCCGTCCGCAGGCTCCTCGCCGCGCGTGATCGCCCGATGGATCGACGAGTATGACCACGCCGAGGCACGTTTCGCATGGCCGTGTTTGACCAGATTGAAATGGACTTAATCGTTGGGGTGCGCTGCGCTTACCGCCAACCTACGGCTCTCGGCGCTACCCAGCAGGTTCGCGGTTGAGCCGATAGGTGACGAAGAACCCCTGCAAGTCGCCGTTCTCGGTGTAGCCCTCGACGTCGACCACGACGTAGCCACGGGCGTAGAAAGCGGTGTGGGCGCGGCTCAGCTCGCGGGCCGCGGCGTCTTCGCGTCCGCCCCAGTCCACGTCGACGAACACGGTAATCGCGGACAGCCGTTCGGCGACAGCCTGCTCGGCTTGTTTCGCGAAGTCACCTGCGACTGCGGGCAATGACATGATGGTCAGCAGCAGCGCGATCAGGCTGAGACGGAGGGTTATTCGCATCGGTTTGGCTCCGGAGCGTGTGTCGATGAGTAGAGTGTAGGACGCTTCATCGCTTGAGTTCGTTGGGGTTGGCTGCGCTCACCACCAACCTACACAGCCAGCGTCGTAGGTTGGCGGTGAGCGCAGGGAACCCCCAACATCACCCACTCGAAGCAACCGACAACCGGTTTTCGAACACCACTCCCCAATTCGCCGGCACCTCGCCGCTTGCGATCAACCGATGGATCGACGAATACGGCCACGCCGACGCACGTTCCGCATGGCCGTGTTTGACCGGGTTGAAGTGGACGTAATCAACGTGCCGTTGCAGATCGACTTCATCGCGAACGCTATGCTCCCAAAAGCGCCGCTGCCAAATGCCGCGCTCACCTTTTGGGACTCGGCTGGCACGGATCAATTCACCGGCCTCAATCCGCCGCGAGAACGCTGATTTGATCAGCATCCATCGCGTCGAGAAATCCGTGTCCTCCGGCGGCATGGGTCCAGATTGCGTGCAAATGGTCGCGCAGCACCACCCAAGCGACAATTTCGAATGGATGTCGATCCTTGACCACACTTACGCTTGCACGCAGTGCCTCGATTCGGTCAACCAACAGCCGACGAGAGCGATCTGCAAGATTGACGGTGAAGAAAAACGTTCCGCCAGCCGATTGAGCACGTCGATAGCGCATTGGTCGATCATCGCAGGAATTTGTTGGGGTTCGCTGCGCTCACCACCAACCTACACAGCCAGCGTCGTTGGTTGGCGGTGAGCGCAGGGAACCCCAACATCACCAACTCGAAGCAACCGACAACCGGTTTTCGAACG
>JANNWF010000493.1:0-6135 GCA_031408455.1 Pseudoxanthomonas sp.
CCGTTGGGTTCGGGCGGAAAGCGCGTCCGAATCGCCGCATGCCGCTCCGTTGCAAGGTCCTCGCGGACTATCTGCCTAATAAAATCGTGCCGGACAGGTTCCGGACGATTGGAAACGGCCGGATCGGCATCGGCGGAGATGGGCGTGGCTGCTGCAGTCATGAGGGACGGAGAGGGTTGCGATAGTCGAGCCCAACAGTTTAGCGGTCACTGCCGATCAGCGCTTCACCGCACAGGAACGATGTCAATGTTTGCCGCCGCGTTGACCCAAGGCCAGCTATTCTTTGTCCACCTTAACTGCAATGGCACTTCCTCAAGCCCAATCAACACCAGTCGTCATTCCCGCGCAGGCGGGAATCCAGAGATGCGGCGCCCGATTGCCCGTCGGAAGCCACTGGATCCTCGCCTTTGCGGGGATGACGGACGTTGAGGAAGTGCGATTGCATCCTGACCGAGCTTTCCGCATGCGTCCCGTCTACCAAGCCGAAAACCTGTTTGACGCCCACTTGGTACGCGGCCGATTGGCCAGCGAGGGTGTCGAAGCCGTGGTAACTGGCGAGTACTTGGCCGGTGCGATGGGCGAATTGCCCCTGGCTGGCCTGTTGGCGGTGTGGGTAGAAGACGACGATCTCAATGCCGCACTCGAACTCTTGGCAGCATGGCAAGCCGAGGATGCCCAGCCCGAGGCGGAGAGCGAGCAAGGCGGCTGGGAAGACGAATCGCACGGGCAAGCGTTTCTTGCCTAAATTTGTGGATCACAGCCTCAGCACTAACGGAGTCACCCATGAGCGACCGCAAACCACTTTTGGTCATTGGCAACAAGCACTACTCGTCTTGGTCGCTGCGGCCTTGGCTGTTGCTGCGCCACTTTGGCGTCGAGTTCGGCGAGCAGCGGCTGCCATTGGACACTGAGCAGTTTCGCGACGAAATTCATCGCTGGTCGCCGACCGGTCGTGTGCCCGCGCTGCACCACGACGGCATGATGTTGTGGGACTCATTGGCGATCTGCGAATACGTCAACGAAACGTGGTTGGAAGGCCGCGGCTGGCCCAGCGACAAGAGCTTGCGAGCATTAGCGCGTTGCGCGGCTGCCGAGATGCACTCAGGTTTCACCGCGCTGCGGCAGCAACTACCGATGAATTGTTCGCGCCAGCCGGACGACTACCGCTGGGACGCCGATGCCCAACACGATATTGATCGGCTGCAGCGACTTTGGACTGACTTGCTGCAACTCAGCCAAGGCCCGTTTTTGGCCGGCCAATTTGGCATCGTCGATGCCATGTTTGCCCCGGTGGTGATTCGTTGCCGCGGTTATGGCGTCAGTTTGTCGCCATCGACGCAGGCCTACGTCGACACCCTGCTGGCGCTGCCAGCGATGGTTGAATGGATTGAAGCTGGCATCGCTGAAACGGAGCGGTTGCCCAAATACGAGGCGTTGGGCGGCAAATGAATTGTGGGACCGGTTGTAGGGCCGAGCGCTGCGCAGCCACGCCTTCGTTGCGCTCGGTCCTTCAACCGCTCCTACAGCCGCCCCCAAAATCCGTCTAATTAGTCGGGCTTACTTGCCTGCTGGGGAGTTTTCGGCGGTCGCGGTTGCTGCGCTAGCTTGCCCAATGTGCCGATCCAGAAACGTCAGCAACTGCTTGTAGTAAGTCAGCTTGTGGTCTTCCAGATAAAAGCCGTGGCCTTCGTTGTCGTAGTAAAGGGTTTCGACTGGCACGCCGGCGGCGCGCAAGGCAGCTTCCATTTTCTTGCTGTGGGCAATGGGTGCGCGGCGGTCTTCGCCGCCGGCGGCTAAGAATACCGGTGCTTTGATGCTGGCGGCCAAGTTGGGCGGCGACACTTCAGCCAAGGTCTCGGGCTCGCCGATCCATTCGCTGAGGTAAGTTTCGCCTGAAGCGCTTTCTCGGATGTCGCCGCGGGTATGCATCTTGGCAAGGTCATACACGCCGACATAGCCGGATGCACATCGATACAGCGTTGGCTCGCGTGTCACTCCCATCAAGGACGCATAACCGCCGTAGCTGGCACCGTGCAAGCAGATGCGCTGCGGATCGGCGATACCTTGTTCAATCGCCCACTGGGTGGCATCGGTGAGGTCGTCTTGCATGGCGCGGCCCCACTGCTGCTTGCCGGCATCACGGAAGGCTTGGCCATAGTTACCAGAGCCGCGAAAGTTCAGCTGTAGCACGGCATAACCAGCGGCGGTGAGCATCTGTACTTCGGGATCAAATCCCCAGCTGTCGAAAATCTCAAATGGGCCGCCGTGCGGCATGACGACCATCGGCAGCTGACCCGCAGCAGCGGCATGCGGCCGAGTCACGTAGCCGTGCAAAGGCGTGCCATCGCGGGCTGCGAGTTGGATGGCTTGGGTCGCGCCCATCAGCTCCGGATCAAGCCATGAGCGGCTGGTGATGAAATGGGCGGCCTGCATCGTTTTGGTATCGAAGGTGTAGTAATCACCCGGGCTGCGATCACTCCAGACATTCACGAGTGCCAAACCACCATCTGCGCTGAGCGAGGTGATCTCAACGGCTTGTCCAGCGAATGCCTTTTCCAGACTGCGGGTGAGCTTGGCTTCCGGCGCGCTGTCGTCGAAGAACTTGCTGTGAAAGCGTGTACCCATGAAGCTCGCACCCACCGGGATTCGGGTGCCCGTGCGGTAAATGATCTCCTGCGGGTCGGTGGTTGGATCGCTCAGCACGATGCGACGCTTGGAGGTGGCCAAATCCAGTTCGAGGATGACGTCGGGACCTTCGGCTTGCGTGCTTTGCAGAAAGGCGAGGCGATTGTCAGCGGAGAATCCAATCGGCGTCTCGATGCTGGCCTCATCGCCCGAGCGGGTGATGTCAGTCCATTCCGCATCATCGTCGGCACGGTGATAGAGGTGAATGACTCGATTGGCGTTGAATCCGGTCACCAAACGCACTGCACCGCTGTTGTCGGTGAAAAATACGGCGTTGCGGATCGGCGCGACGCCAATCGTCTTGCGGCCACCCGAGTAGACATCCATCCGCTCGACTTTGCGAAACGGATCATCAATGAAGGGCTGGGTCGCAATCAGGATGTTGCGCTCGTCGTGGGGCAGCGAGTCCACCATGAATGCCGCTACTCGGTCGCCCTTCTTCTTCTCAAGCCGCGTGAACGTGCCTGACTGACGTGCGCGATAACCAACCAGAATGTCTGCGCGCGACCCGTCGGCATCGATCCCCATCAGCTCGCCGGTCAATTTCGGCAGGTCGCGTTGGCCAAAACGCTCGGAAATCGACAGCACCACGCGTTCGTCATTGGCCCACCAGAAGTCCTCCACATGTTTGGCGGGGCCGAGGCTGACCTTGGCGGTAACGCTCTGATCTTTGGCGTTCAACACCACCAGCAGGGTGCGGTCTTCCAGCGGCACACTGGCCGCGAAGTACTGGCCATTCGGCGACACCTTGAATGTTCCGAAGGTGTCGGGCTTCAAAAAAGGTGTTGGATCGATCACCGCCGCACTTAGTGTGCTGCTCAGCAGCAGGCTCGCGAATAGGGAAGATACCAAGGAAAAGCGACTAATATTCATTTAATCAATAGTTTATGAAATTGTAAGCGGCAGCTCCAGCGTATCGGGAGCAGCGTCGCGGCCGGCAGTGTCGGCCCATTTGTGTGGCGCGTCCACCGCAAGCCACGGCCGGCACTTGCATTCGCCCGCCGCGGTCGCCATGTCGGGAGGCTTGCTTTGATTGGACTGAAGCCTCCGTGACCGATTCCCTGCTCGCCACTGCTGAAGCCCGTTTGTTGCAGCCAACGGGACTGACCGATGCGGCCTTGCAATCAGTGCTGGGACGGCTACTGGCGCCCGGTGTCGACTACGCCGATCTGTACTTCCAGCATTCGCGCCATGAGGCGTGGTCGATGGAAGACGGCATCGTCAAATCGGGTAGTCATTCGATCGAGCAGGGTGTTGGTGCGCGTGCCGTCAGTGGCGAAAAGACCGGCTTCGCCTATTCCGACGAGCTTGGCCTAACCGCCTTGTTGGATGCCGCCGGTGCTGCCCGCGCGATTGTTCGCAGCGGTGGTGACGGCACGGCCGCTCCGCTCACGCGCCGACCCGGCGCGGCGCTGTATGTGCATGCCGATCCGGTTGCCAGCCTCGACAGCGAAACCAAGGTGCGCACCCTGCGCGAGATCGACGCCTACGTGCGCGACTGCGAGCCGAACGTACAACAGGTGACATTGAGCCTCGCCGCCGTGCTCGATACGGTACTGGTCATGCGCTCCGATGGTGTGGTCGCGGCCGACGTACGCCCGCTGGTGCGCTTCAACATCAGCGTGATCCTGGAAAAGAATGGCCGTCGCGAACAAGGTTATGCCGGCGGTGGTGGGCGTTTCGACTATCTCGATTTGATGGCCAACCGCCGACTCTATGCGCTGGCCGACGAAGCGCTGCGGCAAGCCCGCGTCAATCTCCAAGCCATCGATGCGCCAGCCGGCAGCATGCCCGTGGTGCTTGGTCCGGGCTGGCCAGGGGTCTTGTTGCACGAAGCCGTCGGCCACGGCCTGGAAGGCGATTTCAATCGCAAAGGTACTTCGACCTATGCCGGTCGCATGGGCGAGATGGTGGCCTCCAGCTTGTGCACCATCGTCGATGACGGCACCTTGGCCGGTCGCCGCGGTTCGCTCAGTGTGGATGACGAAGGGAATCCCAGCGAATGCACGGTGCTGATCGAAAACGGTCGGCTGGTGGGATACATGCAGGACACCCAGAACGCGCGCTTGATGAATTGTGCGACCACCGGCAATGGCCGGCGCGAGAGCTTTGCGCATCTGCCGATGCCGCGCATGACCAATACCTACATGCGCAGTGGCGAATCCGATCCAGCCGACATCATCAAGAGCGTCAAGCGCGGCTTGTACGCGCCCGGTTTTGCTGGAGGCCAAGTCGACATCACCTCGGGCAAATTCGTGTTCTCAGCCAGCGAGGCGTATTTGATCGAAGACGGCAAGATCACCGCGCCCGTGAAGGGCGCGACGTTGATCGGCAACGGGCCTGAAGCGATGCGCCGGGTATCGATGGTCGGCAACGACATGGCGCTGGATGCGGGGGTTGGCATCTGCGGCAAGGAAGGCCAATCGGTGCCGGTGGGTGTGGGTCAGCCGACGCTTAAAATCGACAACATGACGGTGGGCGGAACGCGCGCGTGAGTGCGGTCGCGCGAGCTAACTCAAGCCTCGTCGTCGTCGCTTTCCAGCGCCTTCAGCAATTTGAAGATTTCGCGAAACGCGTGTGGTGGGCGGTTGCTCAAACGCTCGTCGCGCGCCGAACGAATCAATTGCCGCCACTGCTGCCGATCAAGATCAGGATGCGCGTCGAACAGCTCGCCCAAGGCACTGTCGCCATCGGCAAGCAGGCGCTCGCGATGTGCCTCGATTCGATGCAAATCCGCCGTCTCACGACGCGCTTGCGCGGTGTCGTGCTCCAACGCGCGGCGAATGGGTTCCAGCGTTTCGTCGTCTTCGCGCCGCATCAGCTTGGCCAAAAAATGCAGCTGGCGCTTGTGGGCGACATTGGAAGTAATTCGCTTGGTGTCGCCCACCGCCACGACCAAACTGTCCGGCAAGGGCACCTTTGCCAGTTGCGAGGGCGTCAGCGCAACCAAGCGCTCGGCCATATCCAGAATGGCGTCGGCCTCCCGCTTGCGCTGGCTCCGGCTGGGGGCGAGGAACTCGCCTGTTTCATCATCACGTCCGCGCATAGCGGGCAGAGGATACGTTGATGCTCGCAACAATCGCAAAGAAAAATTCGTCAGCTGACTCCGGTGACGTCGCCAACGAGCAAGAATCGACCGAGCGCCTAGCCATGCTGAGCGGTCTTGCCAGCGACGTGTTGGCGCGCTGCGCGCAGCGCGGCGCTCGTCAAGCCGAAGTCGGCGTCAGCGAGGACCGCGGGCTGGAGGTAAACGTCCGTCTGGATGAAGTCGAGACCTTGCAATATCGGCGAGATCGCGGCTTGTCGCTGACGGTTTACTTCGGTCAGCGCAAGGGCAGTGCCAGCACGGCGGATTTCGATCCCGAGAGCATCGCCACCACCATCGAGCAGGCCTGCGCGATTGCTAGACATACGGAAGAGGATGACTGCGCCGGGCTTGCCGATGCGGCC
>JANNWF010000494.1:0-5534 GCA_031408455.1 Pseudoxanthomonas sp.
CGCAGCGGCGGCAAGGTCAGGCCGACGACATTGAGCCGCCAATACAGATCTTCGCGAAACCGGCCCTCAGCAACTTCGCGCACCAGATCGCGATTGGTCGCCGCCAACAGGCGCACGTCGACCACGATCTCGCGCGAGCCGCCAACCCGCATCAGCCGCCCTTCTTGCAACACGCGCAGCAGCTTCGGTTGCAAGGCCAGTGGCAATTCGCCGATCTCATCCAGAAACAACGTGCCGCCGCTGGCTTGCTCAAAATGGCCGGCGCGGGCGGCATTGGCGCCGGTGAACGCGCCGCGTTCGCTGCCGAAGAACTCGGCCTCCAGCAATCCTTCTGGGATCGCCGCGCAGTTGACCGCGACGAATGGCTTGTCGCTACGTCGCGACAGCTTGTGCAGGGCGCGCGCGACCAGTTCTTTGCCGGTGCCGGATTCGCCACTCACCAACACCGTAGCGTCGGTGGCGGCGAGGCGTTCAATCTGCCGATAGAGCTTCTGCATCGCCGGGGCGCGGCCGACCAGTTCGACCAGTCGCTCACGCTCACCCAAGGCATCGCTCAAGCGCCGGTTCTCTTCCCGCAATGCGCGTGTCCGCAGCGCCTTATCGACCGCCAGCAACAGCGCTTGCCGCTCGAACGGCTTGGCCAAGTAGTCGTCTGCACCGGCGCGCAGTGCTTCCACCGCGTGTTGAATGCTGCCGTAGGCGGTGACCAGGACAAAACTCAGCTCCGGCCGCCTGGCGCGCACTTCTTTTAGCAACTGCAATCCGTCGCCATCGCTGAGTCGATAGTCCGACAACACCAGCTGCAAGCGCGGCTCGCCGAGCAGCACCAGCGCCGCCGCCAAGCCGTCGGCAACGCAGGTGTGATGACCCGCCGCGCTCAGCGCCGCTGCGACCAGCTGCTGCTGCGCCGGATCGTCTTCAACCAACAGAATGGTCGCGACCTCGGTCATGCGTTGCTCGCAGGGTCATTCGCTGCCAGCGTCGCGAGTTGGCGGTCACGCAAGGTCAACCGCGCGGTGGTGCCGGTCGGCGCTCGATCCAGCAACTCAATACCGCCGCCGTAGCGCAGCTGAGCCAAGCGTTGCGCCAAGTACAAGCCCATCCCGGCACCGGTCGGCTTGCTGCTGACATGCGGCGCGAACAGGCGCGTGCGGATGGCCATGGCGATGCCGGGACCGTCATCCTTGATCTCGATGCACACGCTATTTTCCCCCGCCTGGGTGGTGTCGCGCAGTTCGACGGTCACCTTGCCGTCATTGGGGCTGGCTTCGAGTGCATTCACTACCAAGGCATGCAGGATGATTCGCAACTCCGCCGGCACGCCACGAATCGCCGGCGCGCCGCCAATCCGCGCCAGTTGGACGCGGCCTTGGGCGCGCTGACTGGCCTCCAGCAAGACATCGTCGATTACCTCGGACAGCAGCACCGATTCGGTCTGCGCGCCCACGCCGGCCGCCAACGCGAGGAATCCGCGCAGCGTCTGGTCGATGCGAGCCAGTTGCTCGCGACCGGTATTTGCCAAGGCGTCGATCTCAGTCGCTGCAGGAACGCTGCTTGCCAGTGCTTCCAAACTGAGTCCCAAGGCGTGCAGAGGATTGCGCAAGCTATGCGCCAAGCCGCGGCCGATGTCTCCCAGCTCCGCCAATTCGCGATCCGCACGCAACGCACTCGCTTCGCGATCCAGCCGTGCCAAGTCCGCGGACATACGGTTGAAGGCGGCCAAGCTGCGGCGTAGTTCGGGTGGGCCGCGCTCTTCCACTTGGGCGCCCAGCGCGCCGGTGCCCACCGCCTCAGCCGCAAGAGT
This sequence comes from Pseudoxanthomonas sp., assembly GCA_031408455.1. Classification (GTDB taxonomy): domain Bacteria; phylum Pseudomonadota; class Gammaproteobacteria; order Xanthomonadales; family Xanthomonadaceae; genus JANNWF01. The sequence continues at coordinate 1,805 of JANNWF010000494.1, forward strand.
CAAGCGCGCCAATGGCTGCGCCAAGCGCCTCGCCAACCACGCCGCGACGCCAATTCCGCACGCCAACAACAGCAATAGTCCCCAACCCAGTTGGCGCTGAAAGCGCTGCAAGGCGTCGTCGATGCCGGCCCGCGGCAGTTCGATCGACCGCTCGCTGTTCAGCCCGCGCAGCAGCAGCCTGGGTGCCTCGCCTGCCTTACCGTGCAGCAATTCAACAATCGGTTCGTGGCGAGCGCCTTGCAGGCGCTTGGCAATTTCGTCCGTGCTCAGCTCATGGCCGTTAACAACCATGCGTATCTCATGCTTCGCGGATACCGCCGGACCGCGTATTTCCACCGTCTCGACATTGAGTTCCGGTGCCTTGGCATCCGGGTGGCTAGCGTCGGTCTGCAGATGGCTGAACTCGCCGCGCAGCACCGTCACCACCGAGCGACTGACGCTGGCCGCACTCTCACCCAGCGCGTTGGTCAGGTCTTCGGTGAGAGCGCGCACGCCAATAAACGCCGCCAAACCGAGTGCGAGTATCAATCCCGCAAAACTCAACGTGAGGCGCACAGCGAGAGTCATTGGGCCTTCCGGGTGAGATCGCCAGTTGGCGATCACGTGCCAACCAGCAAGCCGCGTGCCAATCAGAAGCCAACCAATGCCACTGCTGACTCAGCCGCCCAAGGCGCAATTGCTCAATGGCTCAGCGCTCGCGGTCGCCCATGCTGCATCGGTCGAACTGGCCTCTTCGCGCGTCGGTGGGAACCGAATCTGCGCCACGATATTGCTATCCAGCGTCTGCCGGATATTGGTCAAGCCTTGGAAGTGCATCAGGCGGCGGTCGGAATCGCGGTAACCCGCTTCCAGCGGATCAGCGAACCAACCCAACAAGCCACTGACCGCCAACTCGAAGACACTCGCGGGTTCGTCATAGATGGTCTCAGTGCGGATCTTGCGCAGCTTGAACTTGTAGGCCGACAGACGGCTGGGAACCAAAAACTCCAAACTCACAGCCTCCCCGGCCTGCAGTTCGTCCCAATGCTGCCGCACAAACTCATCAAAACCGGCATCGACCACCAAGTTCGCGCCAGCATCAATCGCCTCGCGCTCCTCCGCAGCGGCCTTGCCCGCTTGCACGAAGGCAGCGCCGTTGTCGAAGCCCTCAACATAGCCAAAACGTTGGTCCTCCAGCCGAAACTTGGGCGCGAACAGCGGCGTGCCGTAGTCGACTTGCTTGCGCGCGAAGGCTTGGCCGTCGGGGCAGCGATAGGTCACCAGTCGCGCGGCCGGTTGCGCACCGGCGAAGCGCACCAAGTGGTGTTCTTCGTAGATGGCTTTGCCTTCCAGCGTGCGCGCTTCGCCGATGTAGGCAAGGGTCTTCGCATTGAGGGTTCCGGCTGCGCACAAGGCGAGCACGAGTAGCGGCGCGGTGATCAGCTGGATATTCATCGGCAAAGCTTAGCGCAGAGCAGCGCTCGGGGGTGTCGCGGACCGACCGCTGCGATGAAGTCCTGCGGCGTTCATCCACCCGCAGGGCAGCGACCGCCACAATCTGGGGCAGCCATTTGATTCCTAGCTCACCCCCACTGGAGCCACCATGATCCATAGCCGTTTGATCGCCGCCCTTGCCCTTGGCCTGCTTGGCGTCGGCACGCTCTCGTCTTGCACCTGGGTAAAGCTCGAACCCGAAGGCCAAGCCACCCGCGTGGCCGGCGAAGCTGAGGACTTGAGCTACTGCGAGAAACGCGGTGGCATCACCGTATCCGTCAAACACAACGTGGGCTTCATCGAGCGCAACGCGCTGAAAGTGCAAGACGAGCTGGAGACGATGGCGCGCAATGAAGCGCTCAGCATGGCCGCCGACACGGTGCGCGCCGACGACGTGCCGCTGTACGGCGAACAACGCTTCACCGCGTTTGCCTGCCGCAACAAGACCGCCACGCCTACCGCGGCACCGGCGGCACCGACGCGTCAGTCTGGCGAAGCAGAGACCTTTCCGGTGCCCAGCCAGTGAGGTGAGCGCGCAGCCCTACATGAGGCGAGGTGGCGCACGCTGAGCGCAGATCACTCGGCAAACCCAGCGTTGTAAGCCGCTTTGTGAGCATCGTTGTGGCGATGCCGCGCAAACAATTACACCATCCATGCGCTGGCCCGAGTATCTTCCCCACTCCCTTTACTCGACGAGCATGCCCATGGCAAAGCCCAACTACCAGTTTGACAAACGCCAGCGCGAGCTGGAGAAGAAGAAAAAGCAAGCCGCCAAAGCCAGCCGCAAGGCCGCCGCTGGCGAAGAGGCCGCGCCTGCCGACAGCAGCGACGATCCTGCCGCCGCGCCTGAAGCAACTACTCCGCAGGCGTAAGCCGTCGACTCCGTCGGCCGTTTACTGGCGGTGGATGAATCGGTGAGTAGCGACGCTTAGTCGCTGCCCCGCTGGCACCGCCGACACAGCGGACGGCATACTTCGGCCGTCCGACAGCTATCCCTTTTGCCGCATGCGTACCATCGTTTTTCAGTCCTATCGCACCCATGACGTGCCGAACTGGATTCGTCGCTGCATGCACACAGTGGCAACGTGGGCGACCAATCAAGGCTTCGAATACCGCTTCATCGATGACCGGCTGTTTGACTACGTGCCAGAGTGGTTCAAGCAAAAGTGTCGCCCACACATCTGCCCGATCACCGATCTCGCACGACTCAAGCTGGCGCGTGAGCTGTTGCACGAAGGTTTCGAGCGCACGGTGTGGGTGGACGCCGACATGCTGATCGTTGCTCCCGAGCGGTTGTCGGTGGACGTGGGTAGCCAGTTCGCCTATTGCCACGAGGTCTGGACTTACCCCGACGAAGCAGGCCAGCCCGCCGTCAGTCATCGGGTCAATAACTCGATCAGCGTGTTCGTCAAAGGCAACGCGTATCTGGATTTTTTCATCGACGCCTGCGAGCAAACCGCGCGCAGCCTGCCGCAAATGGGCAAGCTTGATGCCAGCACCCGCTTTTTGACCGAGCTGCACGCAATCCTGCCATTTCCCATCCTATTCAACGTCGGCATCTTGAGCCCCGCCCTCATGGCCGACATCGCCAACGGCAGCGCGCTGTACCTACCGACCTATGCACAGCAGCTGCGCGCACCGATCGCCTGCGCCAACCTGTGTGCTTCGCTGCAGGACCAGCTATTCAAGGGTGTGGCGATGGATGCGCGCTGCTATGAAGTGGTGATTGATCGGTGTTTGGAGTCACGGGGGATGGTGGTGAATCGGTTTTTTGGGGGGTAGGGTTGGGGGGGCGTTTCATTTCGACTTGCCGTTTTCAGGCTTCTTCCGCCGTTTGATGCCCTGTCGCACGGTTTCGTCCACCTCGGCGGTGGCCGAGTCACTTTTCTTTGAGTCGCCAAAGAAAAGTAACCAAAAGAAAGGCGACCCGAGCATCGCGCGGCTACGCCGTTCCCTGCGCTGCTCGCCGTTCTCGGGCCGGCGCGACCGAGCGAAGCGAAGGCGGCCGCGTAGCGGCGAGCACGCACATCCATGTGCTCGGACATGCGCGCCTTTCCCCCGAGCCCGGCTCCGCTGCTCGGCGCGATGACGGGGCCCAACGTCAAGCGCCGAGGCAACAGCAACAGCAACAGCAACAGCAACAGCAACAGCAACAGCAACAGCAACAGCAACAGCAACAGCAACAGCAACAGCAACGGCAACGGCAACGGCAACGGCAAAGGCCGCCAACTTTCACGCTGAGCGCTCTGCCTCTTGC
>JANNWF010000495.1:0-9602 GCA_031408455.1 Pseudoxanthomonas sp.
TGCGCGCGCCGCCTTCGCTTCGCTCGGTCCGCTCTACAAGAGCAGGGAGCAGCGGAGCAAGCTCCGCTCTACGAGATCTAAGCAGTGGGGATGATTTTACGAGCTGTTGTAGAGCCGAGCTTGCTCGGCTGCCGGTCTCGCTACCTGAAACGGCTGCCTGTTTTGCGTTAAGAGCAGCGGAGCAAGTTCGCGCGCTGCGCGCGACGCCTTCGCTTCGCTCGGTCCGCTCTACAAGGGCGGAGAGCACGCGAGCTTGCTCGGCTGCTTCTTGGCAAGCTACAGGTCGCCGCTGCGTTCGATCCATCGACACCACCAGAACGGATAGTCCTCGATGCGCCCAACCAGTCCCCGCCTGATCGGGTTGCAAACGACATAGTGCGCAGTCGCTCGCAACTTCCGTTCATCGCGAATCTGTTGGTCGTGAAATCCGGCTTGCCAGAGTGGGCCATTGGCACGCATTGCGGCGTTGATTGATCGGGCGGAGCGCGACTTCATTTTCTGGACGGTTTGACTCACCGTTCCGGCAGCCAAGCGGAACAACCAATGCACGTGGTCGGGCATGACCACCCAGGCAAGCGGCTCGACGTCGCCTTCCTCGGTGCCGCGGTTGAGATCAGAGACGACAAGCGCCGCCAAAGCAGGGTCCGTCAACAGAGGCTGCCGCCGTTGTGTCACGGCGGTTACGACGTAGCACGCACCGATGGTGGAAATGCGGCCGCGCAGCAGTTTGGGGCTGGACATGACGGCATCATCTTGATCCCTTCGACCAAGCGCCATCGGACGATTGCGCGTGCGGGTGTAGGCGTTTTCTTCAGCTGGTCTGGACGGCGGGGCCGCTGCAGCAAATGAAAATGCAGCGGAGCAAGCTCCGCTCTACAAGGGCAAGGATTGGCCGAGATTTTCGCGGAGCAAATGCAAAGAGCAGCGGGGCAAGCTCCGCTCTACAAGAGCAAGTATTGGCCGAGATTTTCGCGGAGCAAATGAAAGAGCAGCGGAGCAAACTCCGCTCTACAAGGGCAGGGATTGGCCGAGATTCTCGCGGAGCAAATGAAAGAGCAGCGGAGCAAGCTCCGCTCTACAAGAGCAGGGATTGGCCGAGATTCTCGCGGGAGCAAATGAAAGAGCAGCGGAGCAAGCTCCGCTCTACAAGGGCTGGCAGCGGTTGCTACTTGCTTCCGACTTCGCCGCTCAAGATTCCTTTCCCCGGATCGTGCATCACTCGAAACCGCTGACGAAGACGGCGTCGGCATCGCCCAGCCTGTGCTCGAAGTGTCCGATGTCGCTACCCGATGCCACCGACCAGCCATAGGAATTCGCAGCGACGGCCACGTGGCCCTGCTCAGCGACGCCGGAACCCAGGGCTTGCGTGGAAGCGTCGACCAAGCCGGTGGAGAGGTCGAATCGGTGCAGGCGTGCATTCATTGCCAGCAGCACCCAGCGTGACTGGCCTGGCAGCACGTCGATGGCATTGATCTCGGCGCCAAGGTTGTACGTGGCCACCACCGTGCGGGTAGTCGCATCGAGTCGCGTGAGCGTGGTGCCGTAGGCGATTAGGAAATGCGGCACCCCGGATGACGAGGCGAGCACGGATGCCGCGGACACGGGCAGATCGTAAGACCAGTCGAGGGCGCCGGTGGTGGCATCGAATGCGCGCAGCCCAGTTGGCATGATGGCGACGAGTTCCTTCGCTGCATCGGCGTCCGACTGCAGCGCGAATACACGCTTGATCGGCTCAATGGGAAACCCCATCGCCGGCGATCGCCACAACGAGCGTCCGTCCTGAAGCGAAACGGCGTGCACGAACGATCCTGGAGCTGCACTGGAAGCCAGCAACAGGTCCTGCCTTCCATCGCCATCGAAATCGAATAGCTCGCCGTCCAGAGGGTTCTCCGCGTCGAGCACGCCTGTGTCGATCTGGAGCTCAACCTCATGGGTCACGCCATCCAGCACCAGCACCCTGCCGCGCAGGAAACCCAGCTCGGCCACCAGCACGATTTCGAGCGCTGGGTCTGCGTCGAGCTGCGCCAGCAACACGTCCACGTACTGCTGAGCAAAGAGATCGCCTGACGAAACAACTTGAGGCGACGTCCACTCCACCTGTCTGGACGCCCTGTCGATCACCCTGACAGCGCCATCCTGGGTTCCGGAAGCGACGACAAACTCCTCCTGACCGTCTGCGTCGATGTCTCCCCTGGCAATACGGCTCAGATTTCCCCACTTGTGCCGAAGCTCAAAGCGCGTGGCAAGCGGCGTTCCGCCAAGCACTTGAAGCGAAACGTCTTGCAGCCACGTATCGACGCCGACGACAATTTCCGCGGGCGGCTGACCATCAAACTCGCCTACCGCAACGGAAAAAGCTTCATCGCGGAGCACCGCCGACGCCGATGTCTGGCCGGTCCGGGTGTCGAGGACGCGAAGCTCCGGTGTGTGAAAGCCTGCGAGCAAAAGCTCGTCAGCGCCATCTCCGTCGACATCAAACACGGTCATGGCATTCAGGCCGCTGACGCTGGGCCGCTCCCACGCAATCCCGTGCGGCGGCGGCAGGAAGGCGACAACGTCCGCTGCGCCACGATGGCCGGCGAATCCTGGCAACTGCTCAGGACCAAAACGCCCAGGTGTCAAGTGGTTGGAAAAAACTCCAGGCATCGACCACTCCAGTAGCAGAGTCGCACCATCCAGCGCCCTTGTCTGATCTCCACTCAAGACCAGTTCAAGGGCCGGATCGCCGTCGAGCTGGGCCAAGGTCAGATTCCAATCCGGAGACGGAATCGTCCAATTGACCGTCATCGAATCCAGGTCGTAGGCCGTGAGGTTAACGCCGTTGACGAGCAACTCGTCCGAGCCATCGGCATCAATGTCGCCGATCAGAGAATTGTAGGAATTACCAATCGGAATGCGTCGAAGTTCCCGCAGCGGCCAACCGCCGTATTCGACGATACCGTAGTAGGACGCGACGATCACGCTGGGCGTGGCGGTCGCACGCCGTACCATCACGCGCGGAAACTGGAACCGGTCAATTACCAGCGATTGTTTGATGGCGCAGACGCCGTTGCTCGCACAACCGCCGACGAACAGTGTCTGTGAGGACAAGGATATGAAGTCGTCTATCCCATCGCCGTCGAGATCCGCTACAGCAACCCCGCCTTTCGCACCCTCGCTCGCCATGATCGTCTGGCCGACTTGGTCCCACGCAGCATGAGCATTGCCCGTGCCCAGGCATGCACCAAACATCAAAGCGCAGGCAGCAAGGCGAACGCGACGGACAAGTGTGCTGGAGCGGTTGTGCTTTGAATTCACTTTTCTTGTAGACCTTGCAGAGGACGCGGCCCTCCGAAAACGGACCGCATCCTAACAGGCGCAGGTACAAGCGAAGACTCCTTGGCAAGCGAGGCGGTGTGTCTTGGTCTCCGTGAGGGGCTCGTCTCGACAGCCGCGCACGCTCTGCGCGCGCGTGTTCTTTTGGCCCTTTCGTATGCTGACCGACAGACAGAGCAACGCCTGTGCCTACACTGCCAGCTACCGAATGCAGCCAGCGGGAGCCGGCCATGAACAGCACCCCCCCCAAGTCCGAGCCCGCGGTTGCAACGCAGGAAGATTGGGGCTCACGCGCCCATGTGCATACGTTGGTGATGCTGGCGATCACCTTGATTGCGTTGTACCTGTGTTTTCGCATGCTGATGCCGTTCGTGTCGGCGGTGGCCTGGGCGCTGGCGCTGGCGGTGTTGGTCTTGCCGCTGCATCGGCGACTGGAGGCGCGAATCCAATCGGTCAATCTGGTCGCGGCGATCTCGGTGCTGGTCGCTGCCGTGATCGTCGTGGTCCCAGTGGTACTGGTGACTTCGAGCATCTTGCGCGAGGCAGTCGACGGGGCCGGTCACGTCCAGACTCAAGTGACCTCCGGCGAGTGGCGCAGCCTGCTTGCCGGGCATCCGCGATTGACTGCGCTGGTCGACGTGATCGCCCTGGAGATCGATATCCCTGGCACGGTGACGGTTGCTTCCGGAACGCTTACCGAAATCGCCGGAAAGATCGTGAAAGGCTCGCTGCAACAGGCCGTGCAACTGCTGCTGACCTTTTACTTGTTGTTCTACTTTCTGCGCGACCGGCGTGCGGCGATGACTTCAATGCGTTTCTTGTCGCCGTTGTCGAAGCCGCAGATGGCGAGCTTGTTCGAACGCGTGGGCACAACGCTGCACGCGACGCTGTATGGCACCTTCAGCGTCGCGATGGTGCAAGGAGTGCTGGGGGGATTGATGTTCTGGGCGCTGGATTTGCCCTCGCCGCTGCTGTGGGGCGTGGTCATGGGGCTGCTGGCTATCGTGCCGGTACTCGGCGCATTTCTGATCTGGATTCCTGCGGCCGTGTTCTTGTTACTCACCGGCCACCCGCTGCAAGCGCTGATTCTGGCCGTCTGGGGGACCGTCGTGGTCGGCGGCATCGACAACCTCTTGTACCCGATGCTGGTGGGCAATCGTCTGCACATGCACACCGTGCTGGCCTTCATATCCATCGTCGGCGGGCTGTTGGTATTCGGCGCCGCCGGCTTGATCCTGGGGCCGATCATACTCACCGCGACAACGGTGCTGCTGGAGGTGTGGCGCCACCCGGACGCCAGCGCGGCCGGGGTGAGTGAGGCCAGCGCCGGCGCTTCAATCAAGCCGGATTGATCGCCCACTCCGGCTCCGGCAAGCCCATGAAGCGCTCGTGCAATCCTTCATCCCACGCCCTGCGCAGGCGGTTCCAGTAGGGATCGTCGTCCTTCATCACGGTGTGCAGCTTGACCTTCAGCGAGCCGCGCTCATAGACGAGCAAGTCGATCGGTGGGGCGACACCGAGGTTGCTCTTGACGGTGGAATCCATCGACACCAGCGCGCACTTGGCGACAGTGGCGAGCGAGCTGTCGTAACGCACGATGCGATCAATGATCGGCTTGCCGTACTTGAATTCACCGATCTGCAGGTATGGCGTCTCCGGCATGGCCTGGATGAAATTGCCTTCGCCATAGACCTGAAACATGCGCAGCCGCCTGCCCCGAATCTGACCACCGATGATCAAGGAGGCACCGAACCCGGCACCACTGGCGCGCAGATTGGGCCCGTCCTGACGATCCACTTCACGCAAAGCCCAACCGGCCAGGCGAGCAGCCTCGTACATCGACGACACGTTCTTGATCGACAAGCGAGTGTCACCCTGGACCATGCCTTCATTCATGATTTGGATGGCGGATTGGGTGATGGCCAAGTTGCCAGCCGACATCACCACGATCACGCGATCACCTTCGGTTTCCCACACCGCCATCTTTCGATAACTGGAGATGTTGTCGACGCCCGCGTTGGTCCGCGAGTCCGACATCATGACCATGCCGTCATTGACCAGAACGCCCAAGCAATAGGTCATGGCCTGCTCCATCCGATGTTTGAAACGGGTAAATCCCCGAGCGTTGGAGTTTACATAGGGGCGTGGCGAGCGACTACTCGCTGGGTGGGGAAAAGCCGATCTCGGCTGTTGCCTGCTCTCCGCCTGCGGGGATCGAAGTCGCGGCTAGCGACTGAGGTTGCCCGATGGGCGGATGTGGGGCGCTTTTCGACGCAGGCCAAGGCGCGCTCGCTCGGCGTCTGAAACCCCCACGATCATGGCGCTTGTGACCATTGGCTTTGCCCCGCCGACTGCGGCAGCATCAGCGACTTGGCCGCGCAGGAATTGACGATGACGAGCCCCAATCCGATGCTGGCGCCGGTGGTAGCGCTGGTCGCCTGGACGCTGGTGATGTGGCTGTGGATGTACACCACCCGCATTCCGGCGATCCTCACATCGCGTATGCGCCTGAATCCCGACGCGCCGCGCGGCGAGCAGATGAATCAGTTACCGCCGCAGGTGCGCTGGAAAGCAGACAACTACAACCACTTGATGGAGATCCCCACCGCTTTCTATGCCCTCGCACTGGTCCTGGCCGTGCTTGGCGACAGCAGCAGTTTGAGTGTGGGTTTGGCGTGGACCTTTGTCGGCCTGCGGGTGCTGCACAGCCTGTGGCAGGCGTTGTTCAACGTGATCCAGGTGCGGTTTGGGTTGTTCGTACTGTCGACAATCCCGTTGTTCGGATTGACTTGGCGGGCGGCACAGGCGGTGTGGTGAGTTGGCTGCAATGTCTGCGGGTTTGATTAGGAGGCCTGTCTCTCAGCTCGGCCCGCTACCCTCTCCCCCTGACCCCTCTCCCGCAAGTGGGAGAGGGAGATTGGGCACGTTGCGCTTTTTCCCTTCCCCTGCAGCTGCGCTTTTTCCCTTCGCCCGTAGCTGCGCCTTTTCTCTTCCGCCGCAGCCACGAGAAGGCAGCCGGGCTTGCAACGTGCTGCACTTTCCCTCTCCCACTTGAGAGGGTGCCCCGCAGGGGCGGGAGAGGGGCGCTCTTCGCACTTCGCTCTCACCGCGCTTGAGGGTTCGACCGCATCCATGACATTGAGTCGTTCGAGCCGCAGTGGAATCTTGACCATCTCGATGGCCACTATCCGCATTGAACTCGCCGACCGGCGTACGCTGATCATGGATGCTGCGCTGCGGGCCGTGGGGCGTCACTTACCGCTGGCTGGATGCTTTGGATCAGCTTGTAGCAGCGGCCATCGCGGCCTCTCCATGGGACACATGACCGCAGTCGAGGGTGCTGGAGAAGTCCGGAAATTCCGGCCTGTAGCCTCGTCATTTGCCTGTCTGCAACCTTGCAACCAGATGCTGTCTCTCACCTGGCTCTACCTCGCCCAGGAATTTCCAGATGCGTCGTGCCGTTTCCATCCTGTTTTTCGCTACCTTCGCGCTGCCGACGTTCTCGGCTGAGCCACCTCTGGAAGTTGCGCTCTCGGTCGCTCCAGATCCCGCGTTGATCGAGCGCATGTCCGATGCCCAGCATCTCAACTTCGACCTGCTGGTCGAGAATCGCAGCGACGTCGCGATCGACATCGACCGCATCGAGCTGAGTGTGTTGAATCGCGACGGTGAGCTGTTGTTGCACCGCTTCGTCGACGGAAATGGCGTGCGGCCAAGCATCGAGGTCATCGGCAATCGCCGTATTGAAGCCGGCAAAGTGCAGGCGATCTTCAATCCGTTCCACACCTTGGCGAGCGAGCTCGATCTTGGCACGCTGCGCTTTCAGTTCGACCTGTCGAACGCCGACGGCAGTCGCCGCTTGCAGCGGTCCATTGACGTGAAGCCGCGCGCTTATCGCAATCAGGCGGAGTATGTTTTGCCATTGGCGGGCCGTATGCTCAACTACGACGGCCACGACGCGCTGGGTCACCATCGTCGGTTCGACGTGAAATTCGAGCCGATCGCGCAGATGGGCTTCAAGCGTAATGCGATGCGCTACAGCTACGACTTCGTGCCGGTGGATGCTAGCGGTGCCATGAGCAAGGGCGACTCTGCGGACAATGCAAGCTGGTTTGGATTCGGTAAGCCGGTACGCGCCATCGCCAAGGGCCGCGTGGTCGCGGTCGAGAACACGCAACCCGACAACCGCCAGTTCGATCAAAGCAAGCTGGCCACCGATCGCATGGCGCTGTTTGGCAACTACGTGGTCATCGACCACGGCAATGGCGAATTCGCCGTCTACGCGCACACGCAGCTCGACAGCGCCCAGGTCAAGGTGGGCGAAGCTGTGAAAGCCGGCCAGACAATTGCCAGCATTGGCGCATCCGGCAGCGCATTCTTTCCGCATCTGCACTTTCAATTGCAGAACGGTCCCGACATGGATGCCGAAGCCCTGCCTTCTTACTTCAACAAGTTCGCGCGCGTGCTTGGATCACGCCGCATCGCCCGCAATCAGGCAAGCGTGGACAGCGGAGAAATTGTCGAGGCCAACTGATGGCCCCGCGGCCCATGTGTGGCGAGATCGAGAGCGGATCTTGAGGTATGGCTCCCGCGCTACGAGCGACCGCAGCGGAGCAACGTCGCGCGCTGCGCGCACGCCTTCGCTATCGCTCGGTCCGCTCTACAAACGCTGGGCTGGCAACTTTGCCGGATCGCCGCGCTCGCCACTGAGGCGACCAGCCTTCCAAAAATGCCAGGCTCAATGTTGATGCCGTAGGCACCAAAGGCGGCTAGCGGAGTCGGATTGCTGCCATCGCGAGCGATGCCACGGCGATGCATCGCGGCGTAACCGCCAACCAGCACAAAGTCGATACCGGCATCATCCAGCCGCTGCAGAAGCTCTTGCAGATCGCTCACGAAGCTGTTGTCCGGCAGTTCAAGTGTCAGCGCAAGATCCAAAGCGGCTTGGTGCTGCAGAGCGCGTTGTTCGTAACTCAGGCGCAGATTGTCGTCGGTCAAGGCGAGATCGATACCCGCGTGCCCGGCAATGTCGATGGCACACGGGAAGTCGGGCATGCAATAAAGACACGCCGGAGCCGAAGGAACTTCCGTCAAGCGCCTGCCAGCTTACCCCGCGCTGGGCCACAACCAAGCGAAACTGCCGGCCACCACCAACGCGTAGATCAGCGCGTCCAACAGATACTTTGCGGTGGACGACCAAGTGTGTCCGTACCAGATCGAGAACGGTACCACCGCCCAGCCGAAGGCCAGAAAACCGACCGCTGCGACGAAGTGGAACACGCTCATGTAGGCGGCACCGGCGGGCAGCACGTGGGTCGCGACGCAAGCAATCAGGGTACAGCCGACCAGAAAGTACAAAATCTGCTGGCCAACCAGCTTGCCCATCGGCGGCAAACCGCTCGAAAAAATGGTGACGAAGGCGACCGGGCCATTGGTGAATTTGGCTTGCATCGCGGGATCTTTCAACTTGCCCATGTCAGAGCAGTGCGGAATCGAATGCACGCCTTGTTGCGGCGAACCTCGCCGAATGGCAGCAGCCACTTCGTCCTCGTTGGGCAGCTGCTTGTAGTCGCTGTTGTGGTACTTCAGCGCCATGTGGACGGTCGCGCTGGCGATCCAGGCGAGTACGCTGCCGAGCAGGATCGGCATCCAAAGATCAATCGGACTCACGCCCATGGCTGTTCACTCAGATGGTTTGGCAAAGCGCACGATGGCGCGATTGCCCAGCTTGCGCAAGCAGGCCTTTCAGTGCGCCCGACGCTGCCGCACGCTGGCCACATTCGACACGACCGCCGCTGCATGAACCCGCCTGATCGCGTCGCTCTGCACGGCATCGCCGCCCGCTTCCTGCCCAGCCGCTGGCATTACCACTATGTGCGCTCCAAGCTGGCCAGTGATCCGCTGTACGCCGGCGTGACGGCGGCACTCGACGGCAGCGATGCGCCACTGCTCGACCTCGGTTGTGGGGTTGGACTGCTCGCGCACTATCTGGACAGCTGTGGGTTTCGATTTGGCTATCGCGGCATCGACAACGATCGCAGCAAGATCGAACGGGCGCGGGCAGTTGCTGCGGACGCGCGGCTGACCCATGCACGCTTCGAGGTGATCGACCTCGCTAACGCAGTTGGCAACGGCGCGCTGGCCGGGCATCGCGGCAGTGTGGCGATACTTGACGTGTTGCAGTTCCTGCCCCCGCCGGCGCAGGCACCACTGCTGCGATCGGCCGCCGCCTGCATCACGCCCGGCGCGCGACTGGTCATCCGCTGGGCTCGCCGGCAACGGTTGGC
>JANNWF010000496.1:0-1757 GCA_031408455.1 Pseudoxanthomonas sp.
ACCTGCGCATCGACTTTCGTGAGATCAACCACCGTGTGCTTGGCACACAACGCCTACCGACAGCCGTTTGGGTCGACACGCTCGAAGACGCGCTGGCGATGCTTGACAAGAGCGGCGCGGCCGACCGCTTCCGGCAGATCATTCGACAGACCCAGACCGAACAGCCCTCCTTGGCGCCTTGGCTGCAACGCCGGCCGATGCAGGCAATGGAACTGGCCGAAGCCTGGTCAAAATTGTTGGCCGTGGTCGCTTGGTTGCAAAATCGACCCCGCCCAAACGTCTACCTGCGTCAGGTCGACGTCCCCGGCGTACATAGCAAGTTCATCGAAGCCCATCGCGGCGTGCTCTCCGAACTGCTCGAACTCGCCCTACCACCCGACGCTATTAACCCTGCTGCCCGCGGCATCAGCCAGTTCAACACCCGTTACGGATTACTGGACAAGCTGCCACGCATCCGCTTCCGACTGCTGGATCCGCTGACGCCGTTCCTGCCGCTGCGGGCCGAACCGGGTCCGTTCGCCGCCGACATCACCCTCGACGCCGCCACGTTCGCGATGATCGACGCCCCTATTCGCCACCTCTTCATCACCGAGAATGAGACCAATTTTCTCGCCTTCCCGCGCCTGCCAAAGTCCATCGTCATTTTCGGCAGCGGCTACGGTTGGGACCCATTGGCCCGCGCCACCTGGCTCAAGCAATGCTTGATCCACTACTGGGGCGACATCGACACCCACGGCTTCGCCATCCTCAACCAACTACGCGGTCATTTCCCACACGTCGAGTCGCTGCTGATGGATCGCGCCACCCTGCTGTCCCACGAATCGATGTGGGGCGAAGAGTCAGATCAGATGCAGGCCGACTTGCCCCTGCTCGACCGCGCCGAGCGCGAGCTTTTTGATGACCTGCGCGACAACCGAATCCGTCCAAACTTGCGCCTTGAGCAGGAGCGCATCGGCTTCCAACATGTTCGCGCTGCCCTCGCCCGCATCGTCACAGCGCGTGGCCCCTGAGCGTCGACTCATGACGAACATGACCATGACCGCCTCCAGCATGCGTCCACTGCGCTATGCCACGCTTTGGCGCGGGGTCGGCTGGCTAATGCTGCTCGCCATCACCATTGCCATGGCCATGCCGGCACCATCTCTGGACATTGAACTTGAGAACGCCGACAAATGGGTCCACGTGCTCGCTTTCGGCGTGCTCGGCGGTTGGGCCGCACAGCTCTATCCGCCCTCGCCCGCACTGGCACTGCGCGGACTCGGTCTATTGGCGTTCGCCGCCGCCACCGAACTCATGCAGGCCATCATTCCTTGGCGCAGCGCGGACTGGGGCGATCTGACGGCCGATGCCATCGGCGTTGCGCTGGGTCTGATGTTGACGTTCGGTCCGGCTGGTCGCGCACTGTTGCGAACTGAACAACTGCTGCGGCGATCATCCTGACCAAACGGAGCTGCTACGGTGAATTCAACACCACCCTTGGTATGGGGCTGCGCCATGCAGGGCCGGCGGCCGATCCCGGCGGGCAGGTAGGCCGCATCACAGTGGACTTCCTTCCGCTCCAATGTTCCCAAGCGACTTCACTCCACTGAAACTGCGTCAACCCGCGTCAACAACAAGTCCAAGCGATTCAAAACACGATATAGCGCGACCAAAAATCGCAATACAGCTTGCGGTAGTCGCTGATGATTTCTCGGGCGACGACATCCAGTTCGAGGGCGACGTCACGGGTGGCGGTGCGCAGTGGCCAAACGACGTCG
>JANNWF010000497.1:0-5562 GCA_031408455.1 Pseudoxanthomonas sp.
GAAATCTGCCCTTCTGGTGACACCTAGCTATTGAAGGGCACAGAAAAGACTCATCAATCACCGGGGAAACACCATGCACACGCTTGCCGAAATACGCGATGGCCGTGCCGAGGGCGTCGATCTGCTCACGCTGCGCAATCAGCGCAGCCTGATACGCGAGGTGCAAGAACGCCTCGGCCACCTGGGTCTGCTCGACCCGCCGGCGGACGGCGATCTCGGCCCAGTCTCGCACTGGGCTTGGCGCGAGTTCTGCCGGCGCGAGGGCAGTAGCGACAGCACCCGCATCACCGCCGCACTGGCCCGCGCCCTGCTCGCGCGCGACGCCAACGAACTGTTTCCGCTCGATGCCAGCGGCACCGACTTCGCCTCGGTGATGGCGCGCAGCCTGCTCGCGCAGGGCTACTGGCTGGCACGCCATCCCGACTGCACCAACATCGTTTACGTCGAGGGCCACGATCTCGATGCAGAGGGCAATGGTCTGCGCAATGACAACGCCATCGACGACTACAACGACCTGCGCTGCGTCCTTGCCGTGCGCGACGGCCGCCCGCATCTCCTCGGCGCATGGCCAGCAACCACCCAGCCCGGCTGGCACTACATCCTCAAACCGCTCGATGGCATCGCCGACCCGGTGAAGGCCGCCGCGCATATTGCGTTCGGCCAGTACAAGGCCTGGTGCGTCGGCGAGCACGGCGGCAGCTCGCCGCACGAAGCCCTGGTGCAGCGCGGCAAGCTCCGCGTCCACCGCGACGCCAATCGCGACGGCCAGCGCGATGGTGACCCGATCTTCGAGCGCGCCGACTACGGCATCAACCAACACCACGGCAGCAACTCCATCAAAGTCGGCAAGTACAGCGCCGGCTGCCTCGTCTGCAGCCGCATCGACGGCCACCGCGCCTTCATGACCATCGTCAAACGCGACCCGCGCTACCAGGCCAGCCGTGGCTACAAGTTCATGACGGCGGTGCTGGGGCGTGAGCAGTTCGCACCCTGATTTCGCATACCACGGCCTCTGGAGGCTGCTCCCATGTTCAATTCACCGATGCTTGAAGTGGCTCTCGGGTTGGTCGTCGCGTTTCTGCTGCTGAGCTTGGTCTGCAGCATGGTGGTGGAATATCTCCTTGAGGCCAGCCGCACCCGCGGGCGCCTGCTGCGCGACCACATCGTCAAGTTGCTGGGCGAGCCGGCAGCACTGCTTTTCTATGCTGACCCGCAAGTGCTGGCGCTTGCGAGCGGCACTCCGCCGCCGATCGATCCTCTGAGCAAACTTGCGTTCGAGGCACTCGGAACGCGAGCCGAGGCCAGCAAGGCCGGTGTCCAGGCGAAGAAGGCGGCACAGACCTTGCGCAACTTGCTCGGTTGGGCGCGACCTCCGTCATGCATCCCTGACACGGTGTTTGCGGACGTGGTTCTGGGATGGCTTCGGGACCCCGAAAGCGGACAGCTACGGGCACCCAGTTCAGCGAGCATAGGAACCGCCACGGTTCCACTCCCGGGCGACCTCATCGACGCTTGGGACGGCCTGTACCAGAGAGCGGGTGGCGAGGAAGCGGCACTCCGCGATGCATTGCGCCATTGGTTCACCCATTCCACGGACCGACTGGTTGGACACTTCCGCCGTCGCGCCCGCATAGCCTTGTTCTACAGCGGTTTGGTGCTGACACTGTTGATCGGTGCCGACACCTTGGCAATGGTCAATCGCCTATATGCAGACGAGGGCTTGCGTGGCGCGATGGGCGATACGGCAAGTGCACTTCAGGCCGCGTGCCCGGACGGATTGCGGGCGTGCGAGCTAACCGGCGAAGGGTCGGAAGAGCTGCAGACGAAGATCCGGGATGGATTCGGCATCGCCGCGCACGACCTGTTCGCCGGCCCGGGCCAGTTCGGTGACGGACTACAGAAGGTAGTTGAAGCCGACGGCCTGGCGAGCCTCACAGCGCTACTCACGCTGCTCGCCGGCTATCTGATGACGGTGCTGGCCATCACGCTGGGTGCGGACTTTTGGTTTGGCGTGCTGCAGCGGATTCTCCGCATCCAGAGCGCACGCAACCAAGCCGCAGATTTGGACCCCAAGCCGGGTACTGGCGAAGCGCAGGATGCCGCCGTCACGCCAGCCACGAGCCCAAGCCGGCCAGCCGAGCCCGCCCCTACCCTGGACGACCCCCGCGTCGACACTTTGCCTCTGCTGCGCGAGATCCAGTTCACGGAGAGCCGGATGGCCGCGTGGTGTCTCGGCCAGCTCTCGGACCTTGCCTATCTCAGCGAGTCCGAACTAGAAGCGCACTCGGGTGCACGTCGACTCAACTTCAAGAGCCGGGTGTTCCTGCCTGCGAAGGGCGGCGAGGCCTGGTGTTTCGAGTGGGAGCATGCCTGTGTCGTCGCCTTCCGTGGCACTGAGAAGAAACTCGATGACATCCTCGCGGACCTGAAATTTGCTCTCGAGCCACTGGCAGGGAACCCTGCATGCCTTGTGCACGAAGGATTCAAGACCAGACTAGACGAGGTCTGGCCAGCGCTCAGTGCCTGGCTCTCTACACGCAAGCAACCTGTGTTCTTCACGGGACACAGCCTTGGCGGCGCAATGGCCGTGCTTGCCGCCTACCGTTGGGCGCGCCCAGCTGCATGGGTATCGCATCCGCAGACCGCAAACGCTCCCGCCGCAGCCCCCGTTGTCTCAACCGCCAGCGTGCGTTCGCCGATTGCCGGTGTCTACACGTATGGGCAGCCGCGTGTTGGCAATGAGAGCTTCGCCAATGCCTATCGCGAGGCCTTAGGCAGCCGCACCTTCCGCTACGTCAACCACTGCGACATCGTTCCAACCCTGCCGCCCGTCATTCCGCTGCATCCTCTGCGCGCTCCGGCCCCAGTTGCACCGGACTTGCGAGCATCAACTCAGGCACCTGGGCCAGCTGGCGTAGTCGCTCCCGAGACCGAGCCAAGGCGTGAGGAGGCATCGGCGATTTCCGGCCACCGAGCATCCGAGCTCCCGCCGCTCGCGCTGGCAAGCGATGCCAACTCCTGCACAAGCGCGGCAGACTCGAAGGCACATGATCTCGTGCCGGCACCCTTGGCTCCGCTCGTTCCCAATGTCGCCCCGGAAAGTGTCGCTGGCGCATCGTTTGTTGCTTCTGCCGACACCACGCCGAACGCGCTTCCAGAAAAAAGCTACTTGGTCTCCGACAGCAACACGAACCTGAAGTATTCCCACGTCGGGGCATCTCGCTACTTCGACAGTATCGGCGAGTTCCACACGCACTACGCCGGCTGGCTGCGACTCGTCGACCGCTTCCTGCTGCCGGTGGTTACGCCAATGCTCGTGACCAAGAGCGCGGACTTCAGGCAGGCAGCGCTGGATGCGGGTAAGCAGCACATCCAGAACCACTACATGCAGGCCTACCTGCAGCGACTCGGTCAGATACCCGAGGTGCGACGTGCCTGGAAGGAGGCCAGCTGAGTAACCCCGATGCCTCACTCACCATCGCCGGGGCAGCGAGCCCCGATCAAGGAGCAAACATCCATGAACGCAGTTCTAGACCAACTCCCGCCACCGGGAGAGGACTCACACGTTAACCGGCCCGGTCACTGGTCCAGCTATCTCGCGGCGGCGCTGGGTGCCTTTCTCGCCGCGTTTGTCGACCTGCTGCACAACGGTGGTGATGTCGACAGCCGCAATGCGCTGGTACTGCGAATCTCGGATGTGATCCGCAACCACTTCGACCCAGAACTAGGCGGCAGCTTACCGGCCGTCCTGCTGGTGACCACCGCCGGACTGGTGCTGTGCTGGCTGTGGTCGCCGTCCACGCGGCGCGACGCCTTCGCCTTGGGGCTTTCAGTGTTCGCCCTGTTCAGCGCTGCCTCGCCCTACTCGACAACGCGGCAGACGCAGCAACCGCAGGCACTTGCAGAAGCCGTCAGCGGTGTGCTCGAACTACTACTGCCGACGTCGCACGCGCAGTCGCCATCCACGTCATCTAGGTTGGCGACGGTCGACTACCTCCTCAGCTTCCGATTCGAAGATCGAAACGCTGCACGCGGCGAGATCCGAATAGAGATCCTAGATCGATCCGGAGATCGAGCACCGCAGGCTCTGCTGGTGCCCGCCACCCAACCAGTACGTCTGCAGCTGCCGAAGGGCGAGTACGTCGTTAATGCCGAATGCGATGGCTGCGCGCGATCTCGCATCTTTCTCAAGGTGCACAAGCCACTCGAAGCAACCGAGGTGGTGTTCGGGAGCTCGCGCTGGCCGCTGTCGCTGCAGCGTCTCGCGCAACCCCGCGCCGTCACGACCCGCGACCTGTCGGATCGCGAAGCCAAGTCACTGCTCGCCAGTTTCACGCAGCCGCCAGACACCACGACCGCCAACCCCTGACAAGCATCGAGCGCGTCAAGCACATCGAATCAAGCCTTCGCAGGAACCCGCCAACGTCACTCGCGGCAGCGCCGTAAAGCGGAGGTTGACTCACAGGCAACCAGGAGCCTTGCGCTCGCGATTCACAGCGTCGCGGTGGCTTGATGACTCATTCATCACAGCCTGCTCGGAGGCCAGTGCGTTCACCGGCATAGCGCTGGCGGACGCGCTGGCTGTGTAGGTTGGTGGTGAGCGCAGCGAACCCCTACGTCACTCGCCCGCCGTATTCGACAGGAGTCATCACAGGAATTTGTTGGGGTGCGCTGCGTTTGCCCGCACCTTCGGCCTTATCTTGGCTGGGGTTTGGCGCTAACCAAGTCGCACCATCGTTACCAGGTCTTCATGCGGAACAACCGCCCATCCAAGCCCGCGTCGTGCAAAGTCAGGACAATCTCCTCCGGTGCAAAGACAGGCTTGTCGCCATCCGTCGCTGGTGGCATATCCGAGTCAATCAGGGTGATGACGGGCTGAACGCCGAGATCTGCGTACTCGCGGAAGACTTTGAGGAGATTGGACTTCTTTCGGTCGTCCAGCGACTCGAAAACGCCGTCGTGATACACGAAGCGCGGAAACTTGTCGCTGAGATGCGCGCGAACGATGGCCAAGTCGAACGCGATGCACAAAAGCTTACTGTAGGTATGACCGAGGTCCGCGCTTGTGGCTTTGCCTTTGTCGTCGAGTATTTCTGCCCTAAACTCAAGATGACCTTTATTGTTGGGTGAGACGCTGAGCAGAGCCTTGTGGGCCGTCACGTCCTCGACGATCTCGCTGAAGAAGACGCGGACGACAGAAAAAAGGCTGGTCTTGTCAGTGTTCTTGGCCTCTACGTTTGCCTCGATCTGCGCCTGAAGACGAACACAGTCTTCGCTTAACGCACGAATCTCGCCGCGAAGCTGCTGCAAACGGCGAAGAAAGCCCCGCTGCTTCTCCAGCGTGGCAATGTCGGCGCGCAGCGTCACTACCTCGTCCGAGACCTGCTTGTACTTCGCAAAAACGTCAGTGGTGCTCAGGAAGCCCAGAACGGAAGAGCGCCGCCTTCCTAGCTCGTCCAGTTCTTCTGCGACGGCCTTGAGTTCGGCTTCGACCTCAATGCGCTCCTCCTGCAGGTAGCCGCGCCTCTCGTCGGTGATGGCGCGATTGAAGGCGATGAGTTG
>JANNWF010000498.1:0-3051 GCA_031408455.1 Pseudoxanthomonas sp.
TGATTGGTAATTGGTGATTAGTAACTGTGGAGCGGTCTGTCCTGAATCGACGCTCTCCGCAGTCGAATTACCAATCTCCCAATTACCAATCTCCAAAACACCCTCCACATTATCGACCACAATCACCGTAGCCTGATCGGCCAAGGCCCGCTCGACCGGTTGCAAGGCGCTTTGCAGATCCGGAAATTGAGCGACCGAATAGTTCGCGCCGTCGGGCAGCAGTTGTTGACCAAGTGTGTCGAGCACAGCCCGTTCGTCACGCCGATCTTCGAGCGAGACAAAGGCCACCCGTTTTGTACGACCACTGCGCAAGAGCCAGCGCGCCAGTTCAACGGCGATGGTGGTTTTGCCTGCCCCGCCTGTTCCGCGGATCACAGCATATTGCGCCGTCGCCAACAGCCGTTCCAGGTGCAACAGGTCTTGGCTGCGCCCGACAAAGGTGTGGGCGGGCGTGGCCGGTAGATCACCCAGTGCCAGTTTGCGCCGCTGTGCCAGCAATTGGCTGGCCTGCTGGCTGGGCAGCCAATTAAAAAGTTGCGGGTCGGGCTGGTCTTGCAGCAGCACCGGCACAAACCAATCGTGCAGGCGCAGCTCGCCCGCACCGAGCATCTTGCCACGGGAACTGTCGGCTTTGAGCGTCTGTTGCCCGTGCAACATCGCCTCGCCCACTGGCTTGCCAGTCGCCAGCGCCGTATAAAAAGCCTCGACAAAGCGGCGCGCCGTCTCGACCAGCACGCTGTGACGCATCGCCACCACCGAGGTCACTCCCTCTTGCAACAGCGCCGCCGCCACCGAGGCGCTGGGGTCGCTCTCGACCTGGGCGCTTTGGCACGCATCCAAAAAGACCAGCGGGATGCCATAGTTGCGCACAATCGCCGCCAGATCACGCGCATAAACCAGGTCGAGCACGTTTGAATTGGCACGCTCAAAACAGAGCGCACCGAGTCCCAGCCGTTTGTCGTAGATGCCGTGACCGTCAAAATGGATCACGGCGTAGGGCTGGTTGGCGCGGGCGGCGCGCTGCAATTCCGCTTCCAGCACCGCCAGCGTCGGTGGGCTGAGCACGGTCAGTGTCACCAGTTCGCCGAGGTTCTCGACTGCTTGTACCAGCGGCAGGGCGCTGCTGCGGTGGTCAAAATAGCCGACCGGGTTGCCGTGCTCGTCTTGGAGCGGGCGCGGGCTGATCAACAACACACGCACCGGCAGCGTTGCCAGTTGGCGCATCTGCGCGCTGCGGTTGGGCAACTGGCGGCGGATGCGACAGGCGTGGCGTCCGTGCAGTAGATACCCACCCTCATCGTGCAGCAGCTCCCAGGGCAGCGCCAACAGGTGGCTGGCGGCTTCGTCGGCCTCGCTTTGCTGATCAACCTCTGCACCCTCCGGCAGCTCGCGCTCGACTTTGATCGAGATGCGGCGCGTGAGAGTTTGAGCGGGTTTGCTGGTCAGATTGCGCCAGCCGCTCAAGGCCGTTGCCGCGCTGTTGCCACCCAGCGCCGCTGTAAAGAGTGCCTTGCCCCACTGCGGCAGCGCGGCAACGGTGGCGGCGGCGCGCTGGGCAAAGACACCGACCGGCCAGCGGTAATACTCCTCGAAGTACCAGCGCAACTCGTCCAGTTCGATCGGGCCGAGTGGGGCGCTAAAAAAATAGGATTTGCTTTCGATTGGTCGTTGCGCCGGGTCGGCCGGTTGGTAGATCAGCCGGGCTCTGGCACGCGCCCGGCGCACACCCTTCTGCTCGACCATCTGCGGCTGGCTCAATTCGAGGATCAATTCGTCAACCGGCTGCGTCTCGACGACGGACGGTGGCGCGGGGTCGGTCGGCAACCGCTCACCCAACGCGGCGAGCAGGGCGGGCAGCGCCTCGCTGAGGCCAATTGTCGAGAGTTCCACTGGGACAGCCAGCGGCTCCTCGTCAAACCAGTTGCCGAGGCTGGCCGGTTTCATCCCTGGCAGCAACAACGGGATGATGCGGAAGTCACCACCGCGTTTCTTACCGACTTTGCGTGCATGTTTAATTTCCCAGCGCACCCACGGCGAGTTGACCGTCTGCGGGCTGAGTACAGCGATAAAGTGGCGACCACTCTCGATGGCGTTTTCGATTTCGGGACGCAGCTTGTCGCCAGGGCGCAGGTTGCGCGAATCGACCCAAACGGTCAGACCGTGTGCTTCGAGGGCAGTTCGTACTTGTTTGACGAATTCATCATCGGCGCTGGCGTGAGAGATAAAAATGTGCGACATCGGCGCGTCTCCTGGGGTTGAGTGCGGTGTGCTCTTGCATGATTTTAATTCAGTCTACTGCGCAACTTCGGATCCAGAAAATCCCTCAATGCGTCGCCGATTAAATTGGCCGCCATGATCGAGATCGTGATCGCCAGACCGGGGAAGATCACCAGCCACCACGAGGGACGAAAGGAGGCAGCTAACACGCCGCCGAGCATGTTGCCCCAACTCGGCGCCGGTGGCGGGATACCCAAACCAAGAAAGCTAAGCGCCGATTCGGCAAAGATCGCTGAACCGAGGTTGAGGGTGGCGATCACAATCAGCGGGGCGATGCACTGTGGGGCAACGTGATGCAACATCACGCGCCAGGTCGGTGCGCCCACCGCACGCGCCGATTCGACATAAGCGGTCTGCTTGATCGTCAGTACCACCGAGCGGATCACGCGTGTCGAACTGGGGATGCGCGTGACGGCAATGGCGATGATCACGGTCGGCAGCCCGGCGCCGATCGCCACCAAGAGCAGCAGGGCGAGGATCAGTGCTGGAAACGAAAAGAGGATATCGAGAATGCGCTGGCTGATCAGGTCAAAGCGATTGCCGAGATAGCCACTGGCCACACCCCAGAAAAAGCCAATCAGGTCGCCGATCAACACCGAGGTGATGCTGACCAGCAGCGTGATGCGTGCGCCAAAGATGATGCGGCTCAGTACATCGCGTCCCAGGTCATCGGCACCGAGCCAGTGGGCGGCGCTGGGTGCTTGACGGATGGCGCCATAGTCAGCTTCCTGCGGGTCGTAGGGAGCAAGTTGGGGGGCAAAGATCGCCATGCCG
>JANNWF010000499.1:0-2587 GCA_031408455.1 Pseudoxanthomonas sp.
GTTCATTCGCCAGATTCTCGGCTGGCGCGAGTACGTGCGAGCGATTTACTGGCAGAACATGCCCGCTTATCTGACCCTCAATGCGTTGCAAGCGACCCAGGACCTGCCAGCGTTTTATTGGACCGGCAAGACCGACATGGCCTGCCTGCGCGACGCACTCATGCAAACCCTGCAACTGGGTTATGCGCATCACATCCAGCGGCTCATGGTGACCGGCCTGTATGCGCTGATGCTGGGTGTGCGGCCGCAGCAAGTGCACGCGTGGTATTTGGCCGTGTATGTGGACGCGGTTGAATGGGTTGAGCTGCCGAACACATTGGGCATGTCGCAATACGCTGATGGCGGCCTGATGGCCAGCAAGCCTTATGTCGCTACGGGCAAGTACATCCAGCGCATGAGCAACTACTGTGCCGGCTGTCGATTTGACCCTGCCGAAGCGACAGGCCCGCGTGCGTGTCCATTTACTACCCTGTATTGGGATTTTTTGATCCGGCAGCAGACGTTGCTGAGCAAGAACCAGCGCATGACCATGCAGCTGCGCAATCTGGATCGACTGAGTGAGGAGCGACGCGCGGCAATCCAAGCCCAAGCGGCGGAGCTGCGAATCCAGTCGCCTTAGGGCAGCGTGGGCGAGTCACCGCAGAGACGTCAGTGCGCCTCGTCCAGCGCCAGCGTGGTCAGATCTGGCAATTGCTCGGGCGAATCGACCTCACCGAGATCCAATCCAGCGTGCAGTCCATAGCCGCGGTCGCGTCCGTGGGACTTCGCATGCAATAACGCTCGGTTTATGCCTCGGAGACGCCGAATCGACGTGCCCATCGAACCAATCGGCGACCGTCCAGGAGCGCGCTCCTGCAACGCCCGAGAACGACCACCTTGATTGCTGTGTAGGCCGTCCTTGCTGACTTCGAGTTGGCTTAACGGGAAGTATTTGATTGCGCGGCTATGTGCGTTGCTACACCGAAGTCGATCAACGACTTCCGCCAGCATTCGTACAGCACAGCGCGCGAAGCGCGCCGTGAATCTCCACTGCTAACGGGATCTTCTCCATGCTCACTCGTGCGCGCCTAGCCCTTTCCGTCACCCTGCTTGCTCTCGGTCTCACGCCAGCGGCGGCCTTCACCCCCGAGAGTGGCGTCTGGTGGAACCCGGCCGAGTCAGGCACAGGGCTGCAAATCGAAATTCAAGACAATTTCATGGCCCTGTCGGGCTATGTCTTCAATAACAATGGCACGCCGGTGTGGGTCACCGCGCAAGGATTGTTGCAAGCAGGCGGCGCGCGCTTCGTCAGCAGTGACAACCGCAGCGATGGCAGCTGGTTGAATACCTTCAGCGGCGGCCAGTGCATCGGCTGTCCGTACCTCGGCCCCCCCGTTGAAGAGTTAGGCTCCAAGGGACCGGTGGTGGTGACCTTCGATCCCAACAATCCGACCGTTGCGGTGCTCAATTGGGGCGGCCGCAACACCTTGATTGAGCGTTACCAGTTCTATCTCGGCCGACCCGGTGATAACGTGCCGGTGCACACTTCGAAAATGCTGGGCGAGTGGAGCGCCATGCTTGATTTGAGCAATGTGGCAACGCCGGCGGCAACCGATTTTGTCGGCGATGTGCTGGTGTTCGACAAGATCAACACAGCGATCGCTCCGGCACGCTCAAGCTTTGAGGGATGTCGCCCGCCGGACGCGCTGACGACGCGTTGCTCAGCGATATCCAATGCCCAGAATCACGTCGTTGGCAGTTTCGATGTGGATTCTCGCCGCCACTTTTTCATCGTGACCGTGACCCGCGACTCAGCTGGAGAGCCGTTGACCTGCTTGTTGTACGACGTGAGGGTGGACACCAACTCGTTTGAAGGCGGTCTGGATGGTGACTTGCAGAGCAATAACGATGGCGGCGTGATTCCGCATGACTGCAATACCGGCAATGTCTTCGCGCTGCCGGCCTATCCAGTGCGCGGTTTTCGCAGCGCCAGTCGCACTCAGGTGATCGACGCCAGCAGTGCGCAACAGCGCAATACGGCCGCCACCGACTTCGCCATGGAGGCGGCCAAACTCGGAGTGCCTGTCCCCGGTGGCAACAGCAACGGGGTGGCGAACGATGCGGTCAGCATCCAGACGCGACGCAACGCTCTGGTTACCGAACTGCAGCAACAGCTGTCGTCGCGGTATTCGCCGCCAAACTAGCTATCGGCTGTCAGCAGCGACGGTTTGTCCGGTCGCGCGTTGGGCCCGTCTTTTCTGCAGCCCATCCCAGCCAATAGCAGCAATCAGGCCAGTACTCAGTCCGACTTGCGTCAACGCCAAGCCCATCACCGAGCGATCTGTCCACAGTTCCATGATGCCGTGACAGAAGTGCAGCAAGGCAATCACGCCACCCCAGAACAGTGCGCTGGGGCGTCGCAGTGCCAGACCAATCGCCGGCGGCAGCAAGGGCAGCGTGAGCAGGACGGTGACCAGAAGCGGGGGCAGCACGCGCGCTGGGCTGAGCAGCAGCTGCCAAGTGGGTTGCAGCACCAACAGCAACCAGAACGCGGCCAATGCAAGCTGTCGCGCGCTCATGGCGAAAGTTGCAATTGGGCGGCGAGGGC